>JAYYZV010000164.1:0-37264 GCA_036339975.1 Pseudomonadota bacterium
CTCTAATTTTTGAATTCGTCGCCAACATGGTGTGGTTGATAAACCGACCGCCTTTGCTATTTCAGCGACCGCCGGGGTTGTATCTGTCTGTAGGATGTCTAAAATTTTCTTGTCGATCGTGTCCAATATAATAAAATCCTCTAGATTAATGTAAAATTAGAATACTATTCTAGTAATATAGAATTATCTGAAAAAATAGCAAACATATGCTGCTATGAATCTGTAAACTAGTCCTCAGTAGTTTTTCGATAAAACACCGCCGAGGGTTGCGGAACGCTATATGGAAATGGAAATATTTTGCCGGATGGTCAACTGCGTTATCGCCGAAAATCCCATTGAAAAAGTTCCTGAACTTATCTCTGATTACCTGCCTGAGGTCCTTAAAGACCAAGACATCCTGACCGCGGAGCAAATGGCCTTGCCGCCGTCCGGGTATGGCCGACACGATGTTTTTCTTTGCCCCAATGACGATTTTTCAATCATCGCCGCAGTTTGGCCCGCCGGCATCTTTTCTCCAATCCACGATCATAAGACCTGGTGCACATTTGGCGTTTTTGATGGTGTAATTCAGGAAACACGCTACCGAGTAGACCCTGTCGATCCCGACGGTCGCGATGTTATTCGAACCGAAAAGGTGGAATGGGTAACAGGTGACGTCACACATCTGCCTGTTGGCGGGGGCGATATTCATTGCATGCACAACCCAACGGACAAGCCGGCCGTCTCAGTGCACGTTTACGGCGGCAATTCTGAAAAAATTGGACCTAACGTCGTCAACGTTTATCAGGAAACGGATATCGGCACCGCTTGACGGCGGTCCACTAATCGCGTTAATCCGGCTATGGTGGCATTCCTGCCGCAGTCAGGGTACGGATAGCGTTAAAAGGGAGAAATATAGTGCGCGCAGTTGTTCTGCACGAACACGGTGATATTGAAAATCTGAAGTATCATGAAGACTATGCCGATCCGAAATGTGACGATGGTCAGGTCGTGGTCCGAGTGAAGGCCACGTCTTTGAACTACCATGATGTCTTCACCACGAAGGGTATGCCTGGCATTAAAGTGCCGCTGCCCATCGTAATTGGTCTCGATATTTCGGGCGAAATTGCTGAAATCGGCGCTGGGGTTGATGGTTGGTCCGTCGGCGATAGAGTTCTCATAAACCCATTGGACCCTATAACGCCAGAAAAAGGCCTGATGGGGGAAATGCTAGATGGTGGCACGGCCGAACTGTGCTCAGTCGACGCTACCCGCCTGATCAAAATTCCCGCCGGATGCTCCTACGAGCAGGCTGCCGCCTTACCTGTCGCTTATGGTACCGCGCATCGAATGATGATTACAAATGGTCGAATGAAAGGCGGGGAGAAGGTCTTGATACTTGGTGCCTCAGGCGGGGTCGGCTCCGGCTGCGTACTCCTTGCAAAAGCGATGGGTTGTGAAGTGGTAGCGGCCGGCTCCACCCCCGAGAAACTCAATATACTGAAGACTTGGGGAGCTGACCACGTCATCGGATACGAAGATTTCGAAAAATCTATTTACGGAATTTACGGAAAACCTCACCGTCGCAAGTTCGAAGGTGGGGTGGATGTCGTCATTAACTTTACGGGTGGTGATACGTGGGTGCCGTCGCTTAAAGCGACACAGCGTGGGGGCAAAATCCTTACCTGCGGCGCGACCGCCGGCTTTGATCCAAAGGAAGATCTTCGTTACATCTGGACTTTTGAACTTCAGGTCTTGGGGTCAAATTCTTGGGCGATCGAGGATCTCGAGAAACTGATGAAAATGATCTCCGAAGATAAGCTGAAACCAAAGATAGACACAGTTTTGCCGCTTGAGAAAACGGCGGAAGGCGTCCGCCAGCTTCGCGATCGAGAAGTGATCGGAAAGATCATCATTACCCCGTAAGGGAATGGCAGAAATGAACCCCTCTGAATCCGGTAATCTAGGTGATGTGTTCGTGGCATACTCCGGATCGGAACGGATCGCGGTTGTTGACCTTTACGACCCTGCAGCCCCGCGCGAGTATAATTACCGAGAGTTCAACGCCAACTGTGGTGCAGTGGCGAACGGATTGCTCGTAGCTGGTATGGAGCCGGGTGATCGGGTTGGCATACTGGCGCTTAACCGGGTTGAGTTTCTAGAAGTGCTGTTTGGGGCTATGCGGGCAGGTTGCGTGCCGGTGATGATCAACGTCAAGCTGCCGGATGAGACCGTCGAATACATCATAGGCGATGCAGAGATGAAAATCGTCTTTGCAGATTCCAATCAGACCGCGCGGGTGCCGGAAAATGTGCGTACCGTAGCTTTCGGCGATGGTGGTGATCCTTTTGACGGATTCAAAATCCTGGCGGACGAAACGTTCCCCTCATTTTTTCCGGGTCGGGATGATATTGCTGAGCAGCCCTACACGTCTGGATCGACCGGCAGGCCCAAGGGCGTGCTACTCGATCACGTCGGCCAAGTCTGGATGGTTTCTAAAATTGTTGAAAGCCGCGATATCCGGGAGGATGATTGTTCGGTTATTTCAGCACCTCTATATCATAAGAATGCCTTGCTCGCGGTCAAGTCGGCCTTATCGGCAGGTGGGCGCATCGTTTTATTTTCTCGATTTGATGCCAAGGAATACATCCGCGCGATCGAGCGGTATCGTTTGACCATGCTGACAGGCGTACCCACCATGTACGCGTTGATATTGCAGGAAGAACAATTACTTGATCAGACTGATCTTTCCTCCGTCCGTAATTGCTCTATGGGGTCAGCGCCGGCATCCGACAACCTCCTTGACACACTTGCAGCTCGTCTTCCCAATGCGAAACTCAATTTGAACTACGGAATTACGGAGGGTGGTCCAATTCTTTTTTCTTGGACTCACCCTGACGGTATTCCGAAACCGCGCAATTCAGTGGGATTTCCGATAGAGGGGGTTCAGATCAAGCTCGTCGACGGCTTAGACGAAAATCATGGTGTTCTGCATGTTAAAAGCCCTGGTGTCATGAAAGGCTATCACAATCTACCCAAGGCGACGGAGATGGTATTGTCATCGGAGGGCTGGATGGATACTGGAGATATACTGCGTCGCGACGAAATTGGCTGGTACTACTTCGTCGACCGGGCAGACGATATGTTCGTTTGCGCCGGAGAGAACATCTATCCCGGTGATGTCGAATCAATGTTAGAACGCCACGAAGACGTGATGCAGGCGGTTGTCGTGCCGGCGCCCAATAAGCTCAAAGCCCATGTTCCGTTCGCTTGGATAGTTAAACGCGAAGGATCGTCGCTCGACGAAGAATTGATCAAGGCGTACGCGCTTATAAATGGGCCAGTCTATGCTCACCCCCGCCGAGTATTTTTCGTAGATGCCCTGCCGTTAAGCGGCACCAATAAGATCGATCGTCGCGCTCTGGAAGCGCTAGCCGTTGAAAAAGCGAGAGAGGATGACGATGCGGCCTGACCGTTGGCTCAGCGTTATTTTTTTAATGGCTGTGTCGGCGTTTGTGACAAGCGCTTGCCAAGCGAACGCTCAAAGGTCAGCGCTGATCGAAGGTTTAATTCGGGAAGTGAACATCCATCGCGCACTGAACGGGGTTAGATCCTTAAGGTTGAACGCAAAGTTGACCGCTACCGCCCAGAAACATGCTGAAGATATGGCCCGCGGAGGCTTCTTTGATCACCAGTCACCCAACGGGCGCAGCTTTCAGGAGAGGGTTTCAAGTGAAGGCTATCACTGGCAGATAATCGCAGAAAACCTGAGTGCGGGCCTTTCATCGCCGAGAGCCACCTCAGACGCTTGGATGACTAGCCCCGGCCACAGGGATAACATGCTTCATCGTTATTTCAACGAGGCCGGTGTCGGCTATTTCAGACCTCCCGACAAAGGGAAGCGCCCTCAATATCTGCATTATTGGGTGATCCTTTTTGCTACTAGTTCCCAATAGTCCCAATTAGTAATTCATATAACGTGGTAGGCTGAAACAGGCCGCGTGGAGGTCGGGCGTATAATAATGTGTATTGATGCCGGCGTGATCGAACCGCTCGCGCACCGTATCGATATCCGTCGATCGCGCCATGTGCGAACGCGCCCCCCAGCCGAGGGTCATGAAACCAAATGCGTATGTTGGGACGAGCGTAACGTATAGTGCGGAATCCTCGAAGATATCGCTAAGGCGCTTGTGGGTCTCGCGGGCCTCTCTTTCCTGAACAAAAGACACGCCCGACTGACAAATGAAAATGCCATCCGAAGACAGAACATTCCGGCAATCGACATAGAATTCGTCCGAGAAAAGCGGAACGGATGGTCCGATAGGGTCGGTGGAGTCGATGATGATCAGGTCGAAACGGCGTTCCGATTCTTTTACGTACTGCAGTCCGTCAGCGATGATTAGCTCGGCGCGCGGATCGTCAAATGCACCGTCATTGAGAGAAGGAAGAAATTCACGGCAGAGTTCGACCACGCCACCGTCTATTTCTACTATCGTCGCGTGTTCTACGCTTCGGTGTTTGAGGGTGTCCCGCAGCGCGCCACCATCCCCACCGCCAATGATCAAAACGTCTCTCACGCCGCCATGCGCTAGAATTGGCACATGTGTTATCATCTCGTGATAGGCAGCTTCATCACGTTGGGTTGTTTGTATGACGTTGTCGAGTGCTAAAACACGGCCAAAGAACGGCGTTTCAAATATCACCAGATCCTGATGTTTGGTTCTTGATCGGTAAAGTACTTCGGAGATCTCGAAGCGCTGTTCGAAACTCTTGTGAATCGTTTCGGAAAACCAGCCCAACGTACCGTCGCTCATTTCAATAGGCCCCGTTTCGCTTCCGTTACCGATTTACGCGATGGGCGAAAACGGTCTTCGAGAGCGGCCAAGGCATTTTCAGGACGGCAAGTGCCACACATAAATACGTCGAACGCTGCGTATTCCAATTCCGGCCATGTATGGATACTGATATGACTCTCCGCCAGCACTGCAACCCCTGAAACGCCACCCTCACCTCCGAATTCATGGATGTGGATATGCAAAACGGTTGCGAAGGCGGATTCCGCGGCATGGCGCAACGCACTCTCGACGAATGGAACATCTGCAAGGCGGTTACCCCCCCAAAAATCTATCAGAAGATGTACACCCGCATAGATCTGCCCGTTCCGGCGGATAAGGAAATCGCCGGCCGGCGCAACGGCATCACTATCCGTGTTCTCACTATAGTTAATCGACGAATTTTCATCGGGCACAGCTGCTGATTTGTCCATTAGTTCAGCCTAGTCGGGGCGCGATCGCACCCATCATTAAGAATAGAAGCCGCGCCTTATCGCGCTTTTGCCCTCGATAAGCAACCACCTTTTCTAACCGTCAGAAAGCTTCCGCTGGGAGCGCCATGATATCCTCCGAACCAGCTACCGCAGATTGTGCGAAGGCGGCGGCTTGGGGAAGTAAATTCGCAGCATAAAACCGCGCGGTTGCAAGCTTTGCAGCATAGAACTCATGATCCTCTTCCGCCGCCGCTGCGATCGTCGCGGATCGCGCCATCAGCCACCCTCCGGTTACCAGCCCCAGGGCCTGTAAAAAAGGCGTTGCACCGGATATCGCAGCCCGGGGGTCGTCTCCGTCATGCTCGATCATCCAGACGCTGGCCGTAGTTAACGAATCTAGAGCCGACCACATTGCATCCGCGATCAACTGATCGGGTATATCCGTATCCCTGATCTCTGCGATGAACTTATTTAGCTCCTCACCGCGGTCGCGCATTACCTTACGGACTATTAGATCCAGCGCTTGTATACCGTTGGTGCCTTCGTATATCGGCGTGATCCGGCAATCACGGTAATGTTGTGCGGCACCCGTGTCCTCGATAAAGCCGGCACCACCATGAACTTGAATGCCTAGTGAAGCGATTTCTACCCCGCAATCTGTAGACCATGCCTTTACGACCGGAACCAGCAGGTCGACCCGGTTCTGGGCGATTCTTCGTATTTCGCTGTCCGAGTGTTTACGCGCTGTATCGAGTTGTGCCGCCACATAGCAGCCCAATGCCCGGCTAGCCTCCGTCAGGGCCCGCATTTTCATCAGATTACGGCGGACATCCGGATGCTGGATAATTGGTACTTCGCCCGCTGCCGGGTCCGCTGCATCGCGGCCTTGGATTCTTTCCCGCGCATAATCTGCGGCCCGCTGATAAGCTCGTTCAGCTATGCCTACCCCTTCTCGTCCGACCGCAAGCCGGGCGCTGTTCATCATTGCGAACATGTATTCCATGCCGCGGCATTCTTCGCCTACCAAGTAGCCGATTGCACCTTCGTTTTCTCCAAACTGCATAACGCAGGTTGGGCTGCCATGAATGCCAAGCTTGTGTTCCAGTGATACCGCGCGCAGGTCGTTCCGTTGCCCCAGGGAGCCGTCGTCCTGCACGAGGAATTTCGGGACGATGAACAGCGAGATGCCTCGGGTGCCCGGCGGCGAATTCGGTGTGCGAGCTAATACCATGTGAACGATGTTATCGGTTAAGTCGTGTTCACCCCATGTGGTGTAAATTTTCTGCCCCGAAATGCGATAATGATCTCCCTCAGGCTCGGCACGTGTCCGCAGTGCTCCCACATCCGAACCCGCATGTGGTTCCGTAAGGACCATTGTGCCGGTCCATTCGCCCGATACCAGTTTGGGTAGCCATTGTTCTTTCTGGTCGTCCGTCCCAAATTTTTCGAGGCACTCGACTGCAGCGATTGTCAGAACGGGACAAAGCATGAATGCTAGATTGGCACCGTCCCACATCTCGAAAACCGGTGTTGCAATCAATAGCGGAAGCCCTTGCCCGCCGATTTCCTTGTCGAATTGCAGGGCGTTCCAGCCTCCGTCGACATATGCCTGATACGCGTCTTTGAAACCCGTTGGAGTAACGACGATACCATTTTCCAGCCTCGATCCCTCTAGATCACCGGTGCGGTTAATCGGTGATAAGACATCTCGGGCGAGTTTCCCCGCTTCCTCAAGAATGGCTGTGGCAACATCCGGTGTGGCTTCCTCGTAGCCTGGAAGCCCGGTGACGGTGTCGAGCCCTATGAGTTCCTCAACAACAAACTTCATATCTCTTATTGGGGCCGCGTATTCTGCCATTCTCAGCTCCTATAATACCTTGCCGGGATTCATAATACCGTTGGGATCCAGAGTTTCTTTAATGCTTCGCATGACGTCTATCTCGACTGGGGATTTATATGCCTTGAGTTCGTCTCGGCGTAATCGGCCTATCCCATGCTCTGCGCTTATTGAACCACCCATGGCAACAGTTCTATCGTAAACTGCTTTATGTATTTCAGACTCTAGTAACCGAAAATCATCGTCCGACATATCGACGGGTCGGCTCAAATTGAAATGGATATTGCCGTCGCCGACATGACCGAAAGCGCAGGGGCGGATACCGGGTATCATTTTCTCAATATCACCAATAGCCCCGACAAGGAATTCGGCCACTCTGGACACTGGAACCGATATATCATGCTTAGAGCTCGCTCCCTCGTATTTCTGGGCTTCGGGGATGGATTCCCGGATTTTCCAGAAATCTGCCGCTTGCTGGCCGCTTTCCGCAAACACAGCATTTAAAACAATTCCGTCTTCCAGCCCATTGGCCAGCAATTCTTCCATCATCTTCCTAAGGTCTGCTGCAGCGGCTTCGCCTGCAGCTAGCTCCATCAGCACATAGTGGGAATATGTTACCGGCATCGGATCTCGGGTGCCGTCGATATGTTTAAGTGAAAAGGCAATGGCGTCGCGGGGCATGTATTCGAATGTAACGACCCGGTCGTCCGTGATCCGCCGCGCGCGGGCGAGGAGTTCGACTGCCGCGTGTTCGTTCTCCACCGCTACAAATGCCGTCTTAATATCCGCCGGTTTCGGAAACAGTTTGAGACATGCCGCGGTTATTATCCCGAGTGTTCCTTCCGCGCCAATAAACAGATGTTTTATATCGTAGCCTGTATTGTCTTTACGTAGACCGGTTAGCCCGTTCCAGATACGACCATCCGGCAATACTGTCTCGAGACCGAGACACAGGTCCCGTGCAGGGCCGTAACGTAGAACTCCTGTTCCGCCGGCGTTGGTCGACAGGTTCCCGCCGATCCGAGCCGTGCCCTCCCCCCCAAGGCTGAGCGGAAAATATCGGTCGGCCTCTTCGGCGGCTTTTTGAACGTCGGCAAGGATAACGCCGGCTTCCACTGTTATCGCGTAATTCAGCGTATCAATTTCGCGGACTTTATTCATGCGGTTGAGGGATAATAGGATTTCACCGCCATGCTCATAGGGCGTAGCGCCTCCGCACAGACCGGTGTTACCGCCCTGCGGCACAACTGGGGTCCCACTTTCGTTGCAGATACTGATAATTTGTGAGACCTCCGCGGTTGATGCGGGCCGAACGATCATTGGGGTCGCACCCGTGTAATACCCGCGCTCGTCATTTAGATAAGGAGCTTTGTCGTTTTCATCTGTGATAATACCAGCATCGCCGACTGCCAAATGCAGCTGGCTGAGGACAGAATGGTCGATTTTCCTGAAAGTCGTGGCGTTCATCCAATGATCTTTCCAAAATCCCCGGTCAGACTTAAATGAAGTGTTAAGTTCGGGCAATGGGGTGAAATACTACTTCCGCTAAGCAGCCGCTCTTTTGAGCCGATCGTTTATCGCCCTTCCTAGGCCCAGTTCGGGGATAGGCCTTACAGCGATGCGCTCCGCTTGTCCGTCGAGTTCCCGTAACATGGAGAAGAGATTGGCGGCGGCCTCCTCTAGGTTTCCCGCTGCGCTCAAATTTTTCCCGATGACTGCGCCCGAAATATCTTGCTGACCGAATGCCAATAATGCCTCATCGCAGTCCACCGATGTTGCGTTCAGTCGGAGTTCAGCATCCGGCGCGTAGTGGCTTTTCAGCATGCCTGGAGATCTAGGTTTGTTGGAATCCATTTCATCCGTCTTGACACGCCCGACCAAGTTTTCGATCTGTTCCGCGGTTATACCGCCGGGACGCAAGATAATTGGGATTTCAGACGTACAATCAATAACTGTCGATTCCAGGCCCACGGAACATGCGCCGGCATCCACAATAAGCTCAACCACATCCCCGATCGAATCTTGAACATGCGTTGCTGTTGTAGGACTAATTTTGCCAGACGCATTCGCGCTGGGTGCGGCAATCGGCCGCCCTGTATCCCGGAGGATTGCCTGTGCAGTGTCGTGTGCTGGTACGCGCAATGCAAGCGTATCAAGGCCGGCACTGGCGAGTAGGGAAACTGAGCACCCCCCCTGTCTCTTCACTACAATCGATAGGGGGCCTGGCCAAAACGCTTCCGCAATTTTTCTGGCAATTTTTGTGAAATTTCCCAGCTGCGCGGCAATTTCCAGATCCGGTACATGAACAATCAGCGGATTGAAATTGGGTCGATTTTTAGCAGCGAAAATACGCGCAACAGCCTCGCTATCGGTTGCGTCGCCACCTAGTCCGTATACGGTTTCCGTTGGGAAGGCGACCAGTTGCCCTGTTCTCAAGCGCTCGGCGACAACAGCAATGTTGTCCGGGGTAGCTGGTATTATCATTCCGCACCGCGGGCGATAAATTCCGGGTTTCGCCACCCGGTTTTCCCATACAGAAGTTCTGACCCATCGGTCAGGCGTACGTTCCCACCGGCACCCAATAGGACGGCATGACCAGCCGCAGTATCCCACTCCGAGGTTGGTCCGTAGCGGGGATAGATATCGGCTTCACCTTCTGCAACAATACAGAACTTCAGGGAACTGCCAGTGATCTTATGATATCCGATTCTTGTGTCTTCGATCAGCTGTTGCAGCTTTCCTGGATCTCCGTGAGACCTGCTCGATACAACGGTGGCGCCGTCGTCCGGGACATTTCGTACCGAAATCGATTTCCAGCCACCGGCTTCATCCCGCTTCTCCGCCGTACCCGGCCCGCAGGCTCTGAACGTTTGGTTCATAGCAGGGGCGACTACCACGCCAATAACCGGACTGCGGTTCTCGATCAGTGCAATGTTGATGGTAAACTCACCGCTGCGGCGGAGGAACTCTTTGGTGCCGTCTATAGGGTCAACCAGCCAGTGTGTGCCGCCCATTGCGGTCTCCACCCTTCCGCGGGAAGTTGCTTCTTCCCCAATGGCGGGAACGCCTGGTATCAGATCGAGTAACGCTGGCAGTATGAGTTCTTCTGCGCGTTCGTCCGCGTCAGTCACGGGTGACGCGTCCTCTTTGTGGCGGACTTCGAAATCCGTTGCATAGATTTCGAGAATCACTTCAGCTGCGCGGTCGGCGATTTTGGTGACGGCTTCCATTAGCCGGCGGCGTTCATTATCGGTAAAAACCAAGGAAACTCATACCTTTCGAGTGTCGCCACATAGTTAACGCGAGCTTAAACGATAATAAAGACTGAAATGCTGACGATATATTAAAATACCCTTATGTGCGGAAGGTACACACTCAGCGTAACGCCCGACCTGTTGGGAACGCTCGTAAATGTCCCGGCGTCGCTAAACCTTGAGCCCCGGTATAATATTGCGCCAACCCAGATGGCACCGGTGGTGCGTCCAGATGCCGGCGGCCGCAGGATGGATATGCTGCGTTGGGGGCTCATCCCTTCTTTGTCGAAGGATAAGACAATCGCCTCTAGTTTGATTAATGCGCGGGGCGAGACCGTTGCGCGGAAAAGGTCGTTTGCTGAAGCCTATGAGAAACGGCGGTGTCTCGTTCCAGGCGATGGATTTTATGAGTGGCGAAAGGAAGCCGATGTAAAACAGCCGTTCCGTATCGGTTTTAAAGGTGGCACACCGTTTGCTTTCGCCGGGCTATGGGAGAGTTGGAAGATCCCTGCAGACCAGAACGACGTGGGAAAGGTAATAGAGTCCTATACAATCATTACTATCAGGGCGAACGAAAAGATCGCCCCGATCCATCACCGAATGCCGGTGATCGTGGATCCCGATGATTACGAGCTGTGGTTGACAGGCCCCACCGAGAAAGCATCGAGTGTCATTCGTGCCTATCCGCCAGACGATATGGCTTTCTATCAGGTGTCGACCCGGGTTAATAACGTCCGTAATGACGATGAGGGATGTATCGAGCCGTTAAAGAGGGTGCCCTGACCGAAGCCTTATGGTTTGGCGGGGTCGTGAATTGGGGGTCAACTCGCGCATTCTAGACATTGAGCGATTGCGGGGTTTAGTTGTAGCCGTTTCGTCAAAATTTCCTCGCCGCATTCAACGCAATAGCCGTATTGACCGGCTGCCATACGTGCCAGCGCGGCGTCAATTTGCGCAATTTCAATCCGGCGACGATCGTTGGTTGCCTGTGCCATTGCCTGCACCTGTAACGCGTCCATGCGTGACAGTCGGCCTTGGATCTGCTGATCTAGTTCGACTGGTTCTGTGGAAGCTGACGCGGCCGTTAGAAGGATCAGTAACTCTTGCCGGTGCGCTTCCAGTTGGGCGCGTAAGCTCTCTATATCGATATCTATGCCTTTATGCATAAGCTGCTTACAGGCGTCTTTTTCGGATTTAGACGTTTACCTCGATCGAAGTCTGAGACGACTGAACCGTCGTCTCTAAGTCGGCTGTCATCGACGGATTTCTGATCCCAATAGCTTTCAGGCCGACCGGTCAGGCTGCCACAGTCGAACGCCGGCGCAGCAAATAGTGAGCGGTGCAGTGTTCGGCGCAGTAATGTCGGCCAGGCTGCACTGTTTTGCCACAGATATGAAGGCCGTACTTACCCGGTTCGTCCGTAGGCCAGCGGCACATCCAGGGCTCGACATCCGCTGATGGGTGATGGAAGATTGGTTCTTCAAAAATTATGGGTTCTGGCTCAGGCTCAGCCTTTGGAATCTCAGTGCCGCGCTGAAGGTTTAGTCGGTGTGCTTTCCCAATCACCGCGTTCCGCGTTACGCCGCCTCCCAGTTTCTCAGCAATCTGCCGTGCCGATAAACCTTCCGACCATAATCGAGTTAGTATATCGACCCTTTCGGGACTCCACTGCATCGCTTCTTCTCCTTGTAACTATACTCTTGTGCCAACTCGCACCACAAACGCAACATACAGTGTGCTGTAAAGACAGGAATACTATATATGGGCGCGAGTGAAGGGCAACCGAAATTTACGCAAATCCGCAAAAATCTTGTGGAAAGTACAGCTTGGGGAAAACTTTTCGTAAGCCACTGTTAACACAATGCAATAAACTCAAATAGCCAGATATATGGCTGTGGATAGTCAAGATACCCCCAGTTTCCACTCAGGAATGGGGGTAAAAAACCTTTTCGACACGGCCGGCCAATATACCTATTTAGACTGTGCCGCCCTTGTAGCTGGTAAGGTTGATGATCTCTAGAACGTTGCCGTCGGGGTCATGAAAATATGCTCTTGGCCCGTTAACGGCTCCACCTTGACGATCTTCTTCAAAGATTACCTCGATACCTTTTGCGTTCAACTGAACCTTTGCGGATTCATAATCATCCGGATCGACAATAAAAGCGTGATGCACATCATGGTCATTGCGATCGATCTTTGCCTCCGATCTGGCCAGGATGATGCAGTCGCCACCGCAATCCAGAAAGACCATTCCGCGCTCGTGATTGACCTGAATGGGCTTCATCCCCAGGTTGTCGACGTAAAAAGCCATGCTTCGGACGGTATCTGTCACGGGAAGCGTGAAATGGGCGACCCCTCTTGTTTTGATCATGTCCGCATCCTCCTGTTCAAATTTGATCAGATTGAACCGGAACAGTATTAAGATGACAACCTGCAGGTTGGGCAGAAGGGGTACGGTGGAATGAAATTCGATGCAGTGATCGTAGGCGGTGGATTCGCCGGCCTCACGGCGGCTAATCATATTGCGTTAGCGGGTCTTAAACCCATCGTTTTGGAGGCGGGGACGGACGATTCCTATATTTGTAACTCGCGCGTCTCAACGGGCGCGCTTCACGTCGCATTCCGAAGCCCGGACGATCCAGCAAGTGAACTGTTCGAGACCATCATGTCCGCTACGGACCGCACAGCCCGGGAGGACATCGCGCGGGCGCTTGCCGACAACGCAAAGGACACAATCGACTGGATGCGCGAGGAAGGCTGTGATTTCATGCAGCACCCTCGGCGGTCGTGGGGCATGCCGATGATGATGCCGGGCCGGGAGATGCGGGCTGGGCTGGACTGGGAAAATAGCGGGCCCAACCTATTTCTGGGTGCGCTTGCAGAAAAGCTTATACAGCGCGGTGGCGAGTTGCGTCGCGGCGTTCGCGTTACGGCATTGGAACTGGAGGAAAGTACCGTCACTGGCGTTTTTACGGAGGGCGGTGATGTAATAAATGCTTCTGCCGTCGTGATTGCAGATGGTGGCTTTCAGGCTGACCGGGATCTGATCGGCCGTTACATAACCGAAGCGCCTGAAAAAATTCGTCAACGAAACACGCAAACTGGACGCGGCGACGGATTGCGTATGGCCATGAATGCCGGGGCGGATACGGTGGGACTGGATAAATTCTATGGGCATGTGCTCAGCCGAGATGCCATGACTAAAGAAAAATTATGGCCTTATCCGCAGTTGGACGTTGTTTGTGCAAAGGGTATTGTGGTGACGCCGGATGGCCACCGGTTCGCCGATGAAGGGCAGGGTGGTATCTACCTCACGAACCAAATTGCCTCTCTCAAAGACCCGTTGTCGGCGACCGCCATATTTGACTGCACCGTGTGGGAAGACGCGCGGGAGACCGACATTGTGCCCCCTAATCCTTCTCTGCTGGAAAATGGCGGAACAGTACTCGAGGCCGACAGTCTCGGAGCATTAGCAAAAATGGCCGGTGTCCAGACGGCGGGCCTTTTAGAGACAGTCGATGAATACAATCAGGCGCTCCGTGCTGGCAGCATAACTGGATTGTCACCCGCGCGGAGCACCCAGACATATCCTGCCCACATTATCGGAAAGGCGCCATTCTACGCAGTTCCTGTTTGCGCCGGTATCACCGTTACGTCTGGCGGCCTTGCCGTCGGTGCCAAGGCCGAGGTTCTGGACAAGAACGGCGCGCCCATCGAGGGGCTTTACGCGGCCGGCTCGGTTGTAGGTGGTTTAGAGGGTGGACCTCGGGCGGGATATGTTGGCGGTTTGATAAAGGCGTTCGGAATTGGACGCATCGCTGGACGCACTATCGTGGAAAGTCTCAACTAGCATGTCGAGTTGTTGGCGGCTCTTTTTTTTCATAAACAAATCCGCGATCTCGCGACCGGTTATTGCCTGAAATTCGTACCGAATGACGTAAGCCAACGGACAGTGTGTCTAGCTCGCCGCGCGGAGGGCTGGCCTTCTCCCGCTGCCAGCCAATAACGGTGATAAAGTTGAATTCTGATGTCGGTTCTCTATCAGCTAAATTTAGGTGCGGACGGAGCGACCATTAAACTGAACAGGCAGGCATCGCCGATTCACGGGAACCATGTCAAACTCCGAGACGATGATAAATTCAGGGCATCCGCCGATTTCTGATAGCCGTTCGGTCAGGTTTCTCGCTCCCCAGGTGGCAATTTTCATTCTGTCGGCCTCCATTGCCCTTGGTTTAGCGATTAGCGCCATAGCGCCCCCAATCGCAAGGGTGAGTATGGTTGCTCTATTGGGGTTGCAGGTGTGTTACGAATACCGGCGGAACAAACGCGGTTTTCTTATCTCTCCCGTGTTTCTTCTGGCTGTCGCTACCTTAATAGCGTTTTCAATTCTGCCCAACCTACTACTCTTTCTGTCTAGACAATTTAATCAGTCAGACTTGGGATCTGGCGCCTTTCTCGGCCCCGTTCTTGGCACCATTCGGCCAGAGGCACTTAGTTACTTAGGCAGCCGTGGCGAGGAGCTAATCCTCGCTTTTTGCGCGTTAGGGCTCGCAATACACGGGGTGGTAAACGCATTGGTAGGCCATAGCATATGTGATTCGAAGTCGAGATATATGACCAGCGACCGTCGACCGGTTCTTCTCTATTTCCTGTCGGCTTTATTTGCCGTTTTTTTTCTGGTGGGAACGCAAGCCTCGGTGTTTGGACCGTCCGTTGTAGAGGTGCTTCAGACGGTTTTCGGTCCCGTCCAATCCTTTTTGTTGATCTTCCTCCTGCATTCTGCGGTTGCGCGCCGTCATATCAGGGTGGGCCTAGTGATTGTACTCATGTTGGCTGTCGTCGGTGTGATGGTGCTGGCGCATGGCGGCAAGATTCCAGCATTTATGATATTGTCAGTGTTCATCTATTACATTGCGATTAAAAGGCTGACGTTTTTGAGGGTAGCTAGATTCGCCGTCCTTTGCAGCCTGCTGCTTTTTATAATTGTTCAGGTAGCACAGATTATTCGCTTGCCCCACGCCTCGGTTCTAAATTCGGAGAGAAATTTTATACAAAACATTACCGTAGTTCTGGCCTCTAAATTGGCCTGGCGGCAGTTGGAAACGGGATATTGTTTCGACAATGTTGTTCGCGCGCACCGAAACGAGAATTTCGAAAATTCGAAACAAGCCTTTTGGTTGGATATTCTTGTTCCCCGAGTTTTATGGTCTGATAAACCCAATTTCTCCCTTGGTAGTCAATATGCGCGTGATTACTGCAAACTGCATGACCGCCATCCACACCATAGTTCATCGATTACGTTGCTTGGGCAACCCGTTATTAATGGGGGATTATTGGGGTTAATCCTGCATGGGACTATACTAGCGGCGGCGTTGGGAGCCCTGACCGCTGTTTCATTTGTTGCGCCGGGACTTCCCCGCATTGTCGTTTTTGCGCTCCTGCCATGGTGGATCGACTTCGATCAAGATTTTGCACTTTACTTCGGCAATATCGTAAAATTCGGCTTATTTATGGCTCCCTTTATCATTTTTACCTCGCAGCATATCGGCCGCCGTCTCGGCAAGACGTTTTTGTGGCCGGGTTAAAAGAGATGTCGAAGTCCACATCGAGCGGCTTGATCCCCGATAAAGTGCCAGGACCTTCATTAAGGGTTGTTATTAACGGTGCACATGCCAAGAGCGGTGGTGGGGTCACATATCTAAGGAAAATACTGCCGGAGTTGGTAAAGCAACCCGGTTTAGAACTGCATTTGTTTTTGCACCGGGATCAGTTAGAACTTTTCTACCCGGTTTGCGACGGTGTCAGAATCTCACTATTTGAGCACAACTCTGGGTTCTGGCCCACACTGTGGTGGGAGCAGTTTTCGTTGCCGGTGCTTACGCGAGCGATGCGGGCGGATGTGGTTTTTTCCCCTGCCAATTATGGCCCGCTCTTTGTTCGGAACCATGTCATAATGCTTCGTAATGCTACGTCTGTGATCAGACTGACGGCCAGGTTGAGGTCCGTGAGGTATTGGCTTGTCTTGTCGGTGGCGACGTTTGCATCCTTGGTATTTGCACGACGAGCGATAGCGGTTTCCGGTTATGCGGCGCGGATACTTACGTTTGGGATGGGTCGCCTGTTTCGACGCAAGTTGGACGTGGTTTATCACGGGGCGTCAAAACCGCTGCGTGTGCGGGACAATAATCGATCGCCGGGAAAGTCCCTGCTGGCGGTGTCCGATATTTATGTCCAAAAAAATTATCATTCGTTGATCAGGGCGTTCGCGAGATTACACGAGCATGATCCAGACCTAACGCTTGCTATCGCTGGCCGTGAGATAGACACCCATTACGCCGGGTCGGTCAAAGAGTTGGCTCAAAGGCTTGATGTGGGTGACGCGGTTCAGTTTATGGGGCACTTGGACTCCGACGCCGTGGCAGACCTGTATCAGAAGTGTAATGTGTTTGTTTTCCCTTCGACGATAGAGACATTCGGTAACCCTCTGCTTGAGGCGATGTCCGTCGGCGTTCCTATCGCTTGCTCAAACAGTGCGGCCATGCCTGAAGTAATCGGTGACGCCGGTCTGACATTTGATCCCTACGATATCGGTGATATTGCCTGCAAAATCGAAGAACTATTGAATAACCCTGAGTTACGGGAAGACCTGGGAAAAAAGGCTGTTCGCCGTGCCGAACAGTTCTCCCTATCTAAAACTGCTGAATTCACGGCCATTGTGTTGCGAAATGCTGCTAAGCCAGAGCGTACACGGCTGCGCGAGGTGTGATGAGTCAATCTGTACTCTTAACCACGTTGCCACCGTATCAGGGCGGGGTACCAGCAATGGCGGAGATGTTAGCACGTTTGCTTCAACGTCGGGGATTTGATGTGACCATCGCATTTTATGCAACTCTGACAGACGAACCGGATTTGGTAGTGCCGTGCTGGCAATTACTTTCGGGAAAAAAGCCTGGCATTCGGTCGAAATTATGTTTTGACGACATTCCTGGAGTGTGCGTGGGATGTAGGTTTCCCGAACTGGAATTTTCGTATTACATCGCGACAACGCGATGGAAAAACCTAATTCGCGCCCACGATTGCCATATAGCAGTCGGTGGGACGGTTCTTGTAGCTAACACACTTGCGATGGCTGGCGTGCCCCATATTGTTTGGTGTGCAAGCACGATGCTTGAAGACAGAATGGACCGCCGGGCACAAAAGCCCGTCGGTCGCCGCATCTTAGACCGGGCTGTAATCGGGCCGTTTCAGAGAAACCTGGAAAAGCGGATTCTTCGAGGCTGTGGCCGATTCATGGCGCTCAGCAATTACACTAGGACTACTCTGATAGAGGCGGGAGCCCGGCCGGGGGCGATCGATCACGTTCCAATGCCGGTGAATGTCGCCGACTATACGCCGTCGCCTTTGCCGCCGCGGGAAGCTCTGATAGGTTTCGCTGGACGGATCGACGACCCTCGGAAAAACATCAGTTTGCTGTTGCGTTCAGTTGCTGTTCTCGCAGGACGTGGTGTCCCTATTAGGTTGAAACTGACCGGTGATCCCTCCGTCGGGCTCAACGAATTGGCGTCGACGCTAAATATTGCGGACCGGCTCGAGTGGTCGGGTTGGCTAGATCACTCCAGTTTGCGAGATTTTTATCGTTCGCTCGATGTTTTCGTTTTCTCGTCAGGCCAGGAAGGGCTGGGAATTTCAGGTATTCAGGCCATGGCTTGCGGAGTGCCTGTGGTCTCCACAAAGTGTGGGGGCCCCGAGGACTACGTGATCGATGGCGTTACGGGTAAACTTTCTGGACACACGCCCGAAGCCTTGGCAGATGATATTTATTGGGCGATCACAGACCGGGAACGTCGAAACGATCTCGGGTCGAAGTCTAGGAGATTGATTGAAAACGACTACAGTCAACTTGTATTTGAAGACAATGTTGCACGGGTCTGGGAGAAGACATGGGGCGAGGTTCCATGGTGACGAAGCTGCTATATGTTGTGTCGCATCCCATCCAGTATCAGGCGCCGTTGTTACGGCGGATAGCGGAACAGCCGGATGTTGATCTGCGCGTGTTGTTCGAGCGGATGCACCCCGACAATAGATACTTCGATACTGGGTTTGGTCGGGAAGTCAAATGGGATATCAATCTTACCGACGGGTATGCGCATGCCGCTATGGCCGATGCCAATCTAAAGAAGGAAATCAGGCGTGCTGATGTAATTTGGGTACATGGCTGGCAAACGCCGAGCATAAGGTCTTGTCTGTGGCTGGCGAAGCGGAGCGGGCGGCCGGTATTAATGCGAGGTGAGAACTGTGACTTGGCGATGCCAGATGGCAAAGGCATCAGGGGCTGGCTCAAGCAAAAATTTGTCTCCGAAGTTTTCAAACGTTGTGATTTATATCTTGCCATCGGTTCGGCGAACCGGCGTTACTATCTTAATCGCGGCGTTTATCCCGATCAGAGTATTGATATGCCTTACGCCATAGATAATGCTTCATTTGGCGAACGGGCGGAGGTCTCTAGACCGCATCAAAGCGCGCTCAGAGATAGATTGGGCATTTCACCGACCCGCAGGGTGGTGCTGTTTGCTGGGAAGCTTCAACCCCGAAAAAACCCGGAACTTCTTGTCAGGTCGGTGGCAATGGCTAACTGGGCTGCAGAGGTGCCCGCATTGATATTTGTCGGCGATGGAGAATTGCGCACCGGACTTCAAGAGTTAGCGCCGGAGGCGATATTTATGGGGTTCGTCAATCAGACAGAAATGCCCGCATACTACGATCTTGCCGATGTTTTTGTACTTCCCTCTTTTCGCGAACCTTGGGGGCTTGCCGTGAATGAAGCGATGGCCTGCGGCACTGCCACGATCGTCAGCGATCAGGTAGGTTGCGCCGCTGATCTTGTCGACAGGACAAACGGAAGGATTGTGAAGGCCGGCGACACAGCGGCTCTGTCCAAAGCGCTGGTTGAATGCATGGACAATTCTGAAGAGATGGGGAAAGCTTCACATAGCAAAATAGCGGGCTGGAGCTACGATCAGGATATCGAAGGACTCAAGATAGCAATTGCTAAAGCAGTGACTTTGAAATGACGTGCAGTGCCCCATTCTCTGCCCCTCAGGAGATAGTCGTTGTTGGCCAGACATTCGCAGCGTCAAGGACACCGCAACGGGTTGCTGCTATGCGGTCACTCGGCCATTCGGTTAAGACAATCCCGACAATGCCGCCCGGAATGGATTACGAGACACCCCCTTCATTTATGGCGCGACTGAGGTACCGCCTTCGTTTGCCTGCTGACCCCGCGGCTGCAAATCACGCTATTTTATCGATTAGCGATCAAACCGATGTTCTCTGGTTGGAGACTGCGGGTATGATCCGGCCGAGAACGCTACGTGAACTTAAAGCTAGGCGTCCTGATCTTTCAATCGTCTACTATTCTGAAGACGACATGATGAACCCTCTCAACAGGACACTCAGTTTGCAGCGGGCAATGCCGATAATTGACCTCTGGGCTACAACCAAATCGTTGAACATCCTCCCACCAGAACAAAATTCGCTGGGATTTCGCAACGCGTTATTTGTGAACAATAGTTACGACCCGGAAATCCATCGCCCTGTTAAAATTGGAGTAGAAGACACTCAGGCCTACGGTGCTCCAGTCAGTTTCATCGGTACTTACGAGGGGCCTCGTGCCCGATCAATTATGCAATTGGCACGGTCCGGTATGCAGGTGCGTGTGTGGGGTAACGGTTGGGACGGGATGTGTGGGGCACATGAGAACCTAATTATTGAAGGTAGGCCGGCGTATAATGACGAATTTGCTAAGGTCGTTGCCGCGAGCCCTATCAATCTCTGTTTTCTACGGTACGCCAATCGCGATTTGCAAACGTGTCGGTCTATAGAATTACCCGCTTGCGCCGGCTTCATGGTTCACGAACGAAATGAGGAAATTCGTGGATTGCTTCGGGAGTCTCAGGAAGCGGTATATTTCTCTGATGACGAAGAACTTGTAAATATATGCCGCAGCTGGCTTGAAGCAGACGATAAGCGGACAACGGTTGCCGAAAATGCACGCCGGCGCGTGGAAGACCTAGGGTTGACACATAAGGCAAACATTCTTCGAATTTTTAAAGCACTCGATGCTAACCGGTCGAGCCAGACGAAATGAGAGTTGTAGTGAATGCGCTATCAGCTCGTCGTGGCGGCATCGTCACATACACCCGCAACCTAATGAATTCGTTCCGGGAGCAGAGCATAAATGCGGTTTTTGCGTTACCGCTCGATAGCCCGCTTCAAAGCGAAGATGTTGAGACCATCTGCTTGCCGATCGGGTCTATGGCCCCGGTGGCGCGCGCAATATGGGAACAGACTTTTTGGCGCAGAATTGTCTCAAGACGGAAACCCGATATTTTATATTCTTCTGCGAATTTCGGTTTAATCCGATCGCCTGTGCCCCAGCTACTGCTTGTTCGGGAAGGCGGTTTATTCGATCCGGTTTATTTGGCAAATATCGCGCCCGTTCTCGGTGCTCGAAGCGTTATTGAAAGAATATTGAGAAGACGTCTTATCATCGCTTCCGCCAGATCTTCTAACATGGTCCTGACGCCCACCGGCGCAATGGCCGATTTGTTGCAGGACTGGGCACCGGATCTGATAGGGCAAGTGCAAACAAATTCCTATGGCACTCGGCTGGATCATTTTGCCAGCGCAAGAAAACGTCGTAAGTGGAGAGAAGATGGTGTGCTCCGGATCTTGCTCGTTTCTGCATACTACTCCCATAAGCAACCAGGATTGGTGTCTGAAGCTGTGCAACGGCTCAATGAACTCGGGATTAAAACCCATTTTACCCTGACAATGGATTTCCAACAGGTAAACCAAGCTCCTGGCGGTTACAAAGACGCCTTTCTACTTCGTCACGGAGCGGATCGTGGTGAGGTGACAATGCTCGGCCACGTGAATTACGACGATTTGCCCGGTTTGTACGCAAAAAATGATCTTTTTGTGACGCCCTCATTATCGGAAACGTTCGGCCATCCTCTGATCGAGGCAATGGCGAGCGAAACTTTGACCGTCGCGTCAGACACTCCTGTTCACAGAGAAGTGTGCCAGGACGCCGCCGCCTATTTCTCCGGTAATTCTGCCAACAATTTGGTTGAGGTCATTCGGGCTCTGGATATCGACCCTCGCCGTCGCGAGATGATGCTTGCGCGTGCCCGTGACATTAGTACACGGGATTATGGCTGGGATGGCCACGTCAAACGGCTGCTAGAGAAATTCGAAATTATTGCAGCAGGTCGGGCTTGCTGAGTATCAAACCCGCCATCCTTCAACTTCTGATGTTTCTATGAAAATCGTGCTCATAAATCATACGCATCCGGAAGCAAGGCATGTGTCGGCTCTCCGAATGCGAGAATTCGCGAAGCATTTATCGGCCGCTGGAGATCAAGCAGTATTACTGACCGGCCCCCTTCGTTCCGACGATCCGGGTGATGATCCGACGCTGGTCGAGGCTAGGATAGAAGCGCACGATTGGTCTACTCCCATGCATATTGCTACCACGTTGGTTGAGACGCCAGTTCGCCGTGCCGCGCGGGAAGGGAGGGTATTATCGCCCGTTCGCCAGGTTCTTCTTGGTGCTACATATTTTTTCTGTGGCGGCGTTTTTTGTGACTGGCGGGCTGGATCTACTCCGTTTCTAAAGCCGATAGCTAATACCTTTCGTCCCGATCTCGTGTACGGAACATTCGGGAATACCGACGCTTGGTTCGTCGCACGTGATCTCGCAGGAAAAGCAAAATGCCCTTGGGTGGCTGATTATAAAGACCCTTGGGACAAATTTGTGCCGATCGGTTTACGGCGTAATGTCGCTTCCCGTTTTGCCGACTTTGAAGTAATGACGGTTTTCTCTCAAGCACATGCCTTGGATGCCTCTGGTTGGTTCCCAAGTAAAAAAGAGGTGGTTTACAGCGGCTATCGAGTTGAGCCGAATTATCAGAAGCCGACCGCGAATAACGATGTCTTCAGGGTTTGTCTTAGCGGAAGTGTCTATAGTTCGGACAGTGTTCGAGTGCTCCTCGAGGGCATGAGTAAGGCTCTCTCTAGTCGAGCTAGCATTTTGTGTTATGCCGGAAATGATGGCGAAAATGTCGGGCGGATCATACATCAGGCGGGTATTCCGGTCGAGTTTGGGAATTTAGGATATTTGGATTTTTACGCGTTTGCTCGCGTGCAGGTCAATGCCTCGGTAAATGTTTATATTCGCAACGAACAAAGCCTATTCCAACAGAAATTTATCGAATTGCTTGCCTTTGGCAGACCTATAATTGCGATACCCGGAGAGAGCGCTGAGGCATCAAATATAGCGGCAGAAGTTGGCGGCCAACTGATTGGTGCGGAGACGTCTGCTGAGATAGCAAGCGCTTTGTCTGATGTAGTCAGCGATCAAACGGAAATCGATCTCGTCCGCCTCCGGTCTTACTCTTGGTCTAGCCAGACCGAGAAACTGCGTCAAATTTTTGCTGACGTCGCTGGTGGGTATGTATGAAAGTTGAAGTAGCGGTCCACGGTCGTTTTCATGCCTTTGATCTCGCAAAAGGGCTCTACAGAAAGGGTCATTTGGGAACGCTGCATACCACGTACCCCTCCTTTGCGGTTCGCCGTGTTACGGGGGTTGGACTTACACTTAATTGCGCGCCGCATCTCGAAGTTATACGGCGGCTCGCGCAACGATCAACACGGCAGGATGTGACCGATTTTATTTTGGAACGTTTCGGGCGTTTTGTAGCGCGAAACCTAGGCCGGTCGGGGACAGACCTGCTGGTGGGCTGGAGTTCTGTAACGTTGGAGGCAATACCGGTGGCGCGCGACAAAGGAATGGCAGTGGTCGTTGATCGGGGTGCTTCTCATATAGTCCATCAGGACAATATTCTGACGATGGCATATCAGGAATTGGACTTGGAATTTCCCGGAATTTCGCGCCGGGTGATAGGACGGGAGATGAAGGAATATCTTGCCGCAGATAAAATCATCGTGCCGTCGACGGTTGCAGCCAATTCTTTTGTAGACCATGGCATCGCACCTGAAAAGCTAGCTGTTGTTCGGCTCGGTGTGGACACCGAGCGCTTCCGACCGGTTGCTCGGTCGTCAAGATCTGGCAAACCACGAATTCTTTTTGTTGGATCGATCGGTATTCAGAAGGGGACGCCGCGTCTATTACAGTCTTTCGCGCCATTGAGCCGGCAAGCAGAGTTGCATCTGGTGGGACCGGTCGAACAGGAATTTGCTCGAGCACTTGAGGGTTTGCCGACAGACGGGGTTACCTTCCGAGGGCCCGTTGCAAAACACAAAATACCGAAGATTTATACAGAGGCGGATATCTTTTGTTTGCCATCCGTTCATGAGGGATTTGGGATGGTCGTGCTTGAAGCAATGGCCGCTGGCCTGCCGGTTGTAGTGTCCGATCAAGTCGGTGCCGCAGACGTCATTAATAATGGGGAATCGGGATACGTGTTTCCAGTAGCATCCGGCGAGGCGCTAACCGAAATATTAGCTGGACTTATTTGTAATCCAAAGTTGAGACAAGAAATCGGGCAAACTGCGCGGCAGGAAGCAGAAAGTAGAGAAAACACTTGGGACGGCTATGTAGATCGGGTCGTTCCGGTTTTAAGCAGCGTCGCTGGTCGCTAATGGCTGCGCGAGCGGCGAAACCCGATCCATTTTCGAAACGCGGCTGAGGAAAAGCTCCTTCCACTTCTGCGTTATAAGAACCTTCCATATTGTGGGCGCGAGCGACGTCTCACCAGCGCGAAACCGACCCCAAGCTGTACGGCACCATGAAGCGTCCCATAAACCCGTCTTACCGAAGCTGGAACTGCTGAACACTGTGTCGGCCAACGCCCCAAGGTCGCCTTCTAGCCAGTTTGCAATGGGAGGCAGAAATCCTTGCTTTCCCCACCGGGTTACGATTGGTTCCGGGAGGATTTCGCGCATCCCCCTTCGCAGCAGGTGCTTGGTCTCTGCATTGCCCATTAGTAATTCAACCGGCAGGGTGCTGACAAATTCTGAAATGCGATGATCACAGAAGGGGAGACGTACTTCGCGAGAATGGGCCATTGAATTACGATCGCCGTATCGCAGCAGCGTAGTGAGGAAACCGTTGAACGCGTCCCTTCTCAGAGCAGTATGAAGGTCGTTGGGCGGAACCGCCGCGTCTTCGCGGACCTGTGTTGAAATTTTCCAGTCTAGCGCCAGCATCGCGCTAGTTCCCCGGCCAAGAAGATGTGCCACGATTTTTTTAGTAGTTGGTGGGAACTTTCGTTTCCACCCTTGATCCCTCTCCGAGAATGCTAACGGATAGCGGTCTCGAATTGCCCGTTCTTCGACAGGGTCATACACACCGTTGCGGCGACGGCTGGCGATATAAGGCGAAAAGTACTGCTCGTACCCGGCTAGGATTTCGTCACCACCTTGTCCGTCCAGCAAGACGGTGACCCCCGCTTTTTTCGCACCTTCGAACACGCTCCACTGAGAGAACTGGCTGGTACTGTCAACAGGCAGCTCATTCAACCATAAAAATGTGTCCACAGACTCCACCAGTTTCTCTCCGGTCGGAAATATCTCATGTCGTGTGGTGCCGGCAGCCGAAGACACAATATCTGCCCAGGTTCCTTCATCGGCATCGCTGCCTGGAAATCGGCCAGTAAAGGTGTCGTAAGCGGTGTCATCCCCGATCAGGCCACGCGCGAGGCAAGTGATTGACCCAGAGTCCAAACCGCCAGACAGGCAGGATCCAACCCGGACGTCGCTACGCAACCTAATCCGGACCGCATCTTCCAGTATATCTCCAAAGGTTCGAATGGCGTCGTTGACACGCATATTCGACGGTGCGGGCTCGGTGGGTGGCTGCCAGTAGGATGAAGTTTCGAAGCTCAGGTCGCGGGTGTTCAAAACCAACTTCTCGCCCGGTAGCAATTGAGCGATGTCCCGGAACAAAGTCCGCCGGTTTTGATCGAGTGCATTTGATGGCGTTACAAGGAACTGTGCCAAGAGATTGTCATAGATCTCTGCTGTCACTCCTTCCAGTGTCAGTAAGGCTTTGTATTCCGACGCAAATGCAAAAAAATCGGCGCCGGCGGCATACAAGAACGGTTTCTCGCCGAAACGGTCTCTCGCACACAATATGCGGTCCCGTTCTTCGTCATGTAGAGCAAAGGCAAACATACCGTTGAACCGGTCGAGGCAGGCATCACCCCATTTGCGATACGCTTCCAAAATGACCTCGGTATCGCTGTGGCTTTGAAACCGCACGCCTGAATTGGTGAGTTCGGCACGCAATTCCTTATAATTATATATTTCTCCATTATAAGTGAGTGTAAGCGTTCCGCTTGAATCCTTCATCGGCTGAGATGCGCGGGCCGTAAGATCAATGATTGATAGCCGCCGATGTCCGAAGCAAAGGGTGCCGTCTTCAGAAAGCCATAGGCCCTCTCCGTCCGGTCCGCGATGAACCATTAGATCAGTCATCGCCTTCACAGCCACTCGGTTCGCGGCCGATAGTGTTGCGATACCTGCTATTCCGCACATGATGCGACCCCACATCTCTATTAATTGATTGAAAGGTTTAGGACATCCGCCGAGTTCGGGAAAGCGGATTGACGATTGGGCATCCCCAAAAGATGGTCCGGTGCGTTAGGGTGTGTTATATAAATATGGGAAGTTATCGGCATATTTGAACGGTGAGGCGATATTGACTGATATGAGATATGAGGTTCCCGAAACGCTCGATGCAGCGGTGGGGTTGCTTGCTTCGGAAAGCGGTGTTGCCAAGGTTTTTGCCGGCGGTACCGATGTGATGGTGCAACTACATCTGGATTTGATCGAACCCGACCTGATTGTGGATGTCAAAAACATCCCGGAAATGCGAGAAGTCGTTGAGGAAGACGGCAGATGGCGCTTTGGCGCCGCCGTAACCGGCAAAGAACTGATGGACAATTCTGCCTTCAACGCCGCTTGGCCAGGAGTGATGGATGGCGTGCGGCTGATCGGTTCGGTACAGGTGCGCGGTAGGGCGACCGTTGGCGGCAATCTGTGCAATGCTTCTCCGGCAGCCGATAGCGTCCCACCAATGATTGCCGCGGATGCGATCGCTAGCGTCATAGGCCCAAATGGCAGGCGTGATATCCCGCTGGCGGATATTGTCACCGGCCCGGGACAGACCTCATTAGTCGAGGGAGAAATCGTCGTTTCGTTTAAGCTGCCTAAACGGCCGGCAAACTCTGGTGACGCCTATTTGCGGTTCACGCCGCGAACCGAAATGGATATAGCGGTTGTCGGCTGTGGAGTTAACATTACGCTCGATGATGCCGGTTCCTGCATCGCAGCTCGCGTTTCACTTGGTGCCGTCGCGGCGCGACCGCTATTGGTGGAAGGTGCTGCCGACGCACTGATTGGCACCAAGGTGAATGATGATGCCATGGAGGCGCTTGCTGGAGCGGCAAGCGCTGCCTGCGAGCCCATCGATGACAAGAGGGGCACAATCGAATACAGAACTGAAGTGGCAGGTGTTCTGGCTCAGCGGGCCGCTGCCATTGCACTTGAAAGGGCTAAATCCTGATGGCTAAGAAATATGTAAACACTACGATCAACGGCGATCAGCACGAGTTGCTTTGCGATGCGACCCAGACCCTACTCGACATATTGCGTGACGAACTGGATATGACCGGGACCAAGGAGGGTTGCGGGACTGGAGACTGCGGTGCGTGCAGCGTCACAATGGATGGCGTTCTGGTCTGTTCCTGTCTGGTGATGGGTGTCGAAGCAAACGGCAAGTCGATCGAAACGATCGAAGGTATGGCCGACGGCGATGACCTGCATCCGTTGCAGCAGAAGTTCATTGACCATATAGCCCTTCAATGCGGCATTTGTACCCCGGGTCTACTGATCGCCTCGAAGGCGCTGCTCTCAGAAAACCCGGACCCGACAGAAGAAGAAATACGGTATTGGCTAGCGGGTAATCTGTGCCGTTGCACGGGTTATCATAAAGTTATCGAGGCGGTACAAGACGCTGCACGAGAAATGAGAGGAGCCTGATTCATGGGTAGAGCACCATCCCCTTTTGCAACCAAGATCCCCTATGAAGAAAAAGATCTAAAGATCATTGGTTCGAATCCGACGGCGCGCGGCGATGCCGTCGATAAAGTAACAGGTCGCGCGCGATATGCCTCAGACATCAGCCTTCCCGGCCAGCTTGTAGGCCGTGTTCTGCGCAGCCCTCATGCCCGCGCTGATATCCTATCGATTGACACTTCCGATGCAGAGGCTTTGCCTGGTGTCAAGGCGGTGGTCTGTCGGGACGATTTTCCCGACATGGAGGTAGAACACGCGGCATCCGGTGAGTTGATGGTCAATTTCCGCGATGTAACACGTAATATGATGGCGCGCGAAAACGTCCTCTACGATGGTCATCCCGTCGCCGCCGTGGCGGCAACCAGTGACGCTGTCGCCAAGCAGGCGATGAAGCTGATTAAAGTAAACTATAAGGTTCTGCCCCACGTTATCGACGTCCGTGACGCGATGAAACCTGATGCGCCGATCCTGCACGAAGATCAGTTCACCAAGGGTGTCGACCCCAAGCCGGACAAACCGTCAAACGTCGCGGCCCGCATGGAAAGCAAGCTAGGCGACATTGAAAAGGGCTTCGAAGACGCCGAAATCATTATCGAGCGCGAATTCAATACGAAGCCAGTGCACCAAGGTTATATAGAGCCTCAGGCCAGCATCGCAAACTACACCGAAGGTGGGATTGCGGAGGTATGGACCGGCACTCAGGGTCATTTCGTGTTTAGGGCCCAGATAGCCAAGTTGCTCAAGATGGATCTATCGAAAGTGAAGGTAATTCCGACAGAATTGGGTGGAGGCTTTGGCGGAAAAAATAACGTCTATCTCGAGCCCCTAGCGGTTGTTTTATCCAAGAAAAGCAACCGGCCAGTTAAGATGGTGATGGATAGGGATGAAGTATTCCGCGCCACAGGGCCGACGTCCGGTACCAATGTTAAAGTCAAGATGGGTTGTACCAAGGACGGCAGTATCACTGCCGCGCAGGCAGAGTTGAACTACCAGTCTGGTGCGTATGCCGGATCGTCACTGCCCCTTGCGACCATCACGGTGTTTACTCGCTATGACTTGGAGAACGTGTCCGTCGTCGGCCATGACGTCACGACTAACCGTCCTAAGGTCGCGGCTTATCGAGCGCCAGGTGCGCCAATGGTTGCCTTCGGAGTCGAGACCGTAGTCGATGAAATGGCCGAAGCCTGCGGTTTGGATCCTATCGAATTTCGCCTGAAGAACGCGGCGAAGGAGGGTACGCAGACCCATTTTGGTCCTCAGCTTGGCCCAATCGGTTATATACAGACTCTGGAGAGAGCCAAGGCACATCCCCATATGCAGGAAAAGCTCGGCCCCAATCAGGGCCGCGGCGTCGCGTCAGGTTTTTGGTTTACGCTCGGTGCCGAAACATCAGCGACTGTCAATATAGGCGAGGACGGAACAGCAACACTAATCTTTGGCACGGTCGACGTGACCGGCGGCTCCCGTAGCGCCTTTGCCATGATCGTTGCGGAAGAGCTAGGCATACCGTTCGAAAAGGTGCGGACGATGTCAGGTGATACAAGCGCGCTCGGCTTCAACTTTATGACTGCCGGTAGCCGCGGCACCGCGGCAGGCTCCATGGCGGCTGTCACCGCATCACGCAAGGCAATCGCGCGGATGTGCGAAATTGCTGCCCGCAAGTGGGAGGTTGAGCCCGACCAGGTGGTCTGGGAAGATGGGCGCGCCCGGCCTGCCGGTGCCAACGTAGGTGACTTCGAGCCAATGACCGTGGCAGAGCTTGCCAAAGAGGCTTCTTGGTTTGGTGGAACCATCGCCGGCCACGCGGAAATTAATGTTGCGCAAGGTGGTCCAGGTTTTGGCACCCACGTCGTGGATGTCGACGTTGATCGTCGTACCGGTGCGGTCAAAATACTCCGGTATACGTTAATTCAGGATGCGGGTAAGGCAGTGTATCCGGAATTCATTGAAGGCCAGTTTCAGGGTGGTGCCGTTCAGGGGATCGGCACCGCGTTGAACGAGGAATACATCTATAATGACAAGGGTGTTCTCGAAAATCCCGGTTTCCTCGACTACCGTGTGCCGGTAGCGTCCGACGTTCCGTTTATAAACACGGAGATTGTTGAGGTTCCCAACCCGGATCATCCGTATGGAATACGAGGCGTCGGTGAGGTGCCTATCATTCCACCACTTCCCGCAATCGCAAACGCGATTCATGATGCAGTCGGCATTCGCTTACGGGACCACCCCATGTCGCCACCCAAGGTGCTCAAAGCTCTTAAGGAACAGATGATTGTGGAAGCAGCTGCGCAAGGCACGGCTGCAGAGTAAACAGCTGTACAGACCAAATTGAGACAGGGCCGAGTCTAGAGACTCGGCCCTTTT
The DNA here is from genome assembly GCA_036339975.1 of Pseudomonadota bacterium. Lineage (GTDB taxonomy): Bacteria > Pseudomonadota > Alphaproteobacteria > MPNO01 > UBA830 > UBA830. Next base: position 29,804 of record JAYYZV010000164.1, read on the forward strand.
TGTTGAAGTTAGGTGGGTGCTATGCCCAGACTTCAAAGCGTTTCTGCTGACGCTTATACTAAAGAACAAAAACGCGTGGCGAATATGGTGGCGGGTCAGCGTCAGGCTCCGGTGCGTGGGCCATTTGGGGTGCTACTGCACACTCCAGAGATCTGTGAGATCTTTGCTAACTTCGTCGACCTGTCTCTGGACGAGGACAGGACGAGAATTCCGCTGCGGCTGAAGGAGCTTGCAATCATCACTGTAGGGCGAGTTTACGGCTCTGACTACGAATGGTTTATCCATTCTCAGCGTGCAATAGATTACGGAATCGATCCGGAAGCGGTGGAGGAGATACGCCAGAACCGGATCCCCAGTTTTTCTATAGAAGACGAAAAGTTGGTTTACGAAGTCGCAAAAGAATTGGCGGAAACGCGACGTTTATCGGATGAAAACTATGAACGCGCACTCGATTATTTTGGGGAGGAGGCGATGGTAGAGCTGGCGACGCTAATCGGTTTCTACCATACGGTTTCAATCGTGCTGAACGTGTTTGAGGTAGAGGCACCGGAGGGTGACCCGAACCCGCTCAAAGACTAATTCTCTACTTATAATTTGGTCCGGTTAGGAGGTGTGATTTTATTCATATTACAATGAGCCGGAGCCTAATTGGGGTTGTAAAAGGCGATGACCCAATATTCGGGTCAGCAACTCATTGTCAGCTGAACTGATTGTAGCGGCGTTGCGGGGTTAATGTTTTCTGGTCGTTCAACTTGAAGTCTGTAACGACTATCAGTCAGCGCGCTGGTGATCAGGTGCAAGGTGGCAAAGAGGTCTTGTTGTTACAGAAAAACATACAACTAAAAATTTCAGCGTTGGTGCTCTGTCACCTTGTCACGGCAACAGATTCCACATTAAATTAGAAACGGTTATCTGTATTAGGGTCCGCTCGTCGAGAGCAGCGGAGTTAGTTCATCGGATATGCTCCGACAGGGGAAAATTCCAAAATGAAGATTGGTGTTCCGAAAGAAGTTCACGCTGGTGAACATAGGGTGGCTCTGACTCCGGAAACGGCGGGTAGGATCCATAAACTAGGCTTCCACATCTCAATCGAGTCCGGAGCGGGAGACGATGCGCAGTTTAGCGATGACGCTTATCGCGATGCTGGTGTTGAAGTGATCGACGACACGCGCATGGTGTGGGGTGACAGCGACATTATCCTGAAGGTCCGTCAGCCAGAAACCAATCCCAGTCTCGCTGTCGATGAGACGGAGTTGCTATCAGAAGGTAGCACGCTGATCAGTTTTGTCTGGCCGGCCCAGAACGAAGATCTTCTGCAAAAACTTCAAAGCCGTAAGGTTACGGCGATAGCAATGGATGCCGTGCCGCGTATAAGCCGTGCTCAAAAATTAGACGCTTTGTCATCCATGGCTAATATCGCGGGTTATCGAGCGGTCGTCGAAGCAGCAAATAATTTTGGACGTTTCTTCACTGGGCAGATCACCGCTGCTGGTAAGGTATTCCCAGCGAAAGTGATGGTCATCGGCGCCGGCGTTGCGGGTCTCTCCGCGGTCGGGACAGCGCGCAGTATGGGGGCGATCGTCCGCGCCTTTGATACGCGGCCGGAGGTTAAGCAACAAGTCGAGAGTATGGGCGCTGAATTCTTGGAATTGGACTTCGAAGAAGAAGGTTCCGGCGCCGGCGGTTACGCCAAGGTGATGAGTGAGGAGTTCATCAAAGCGGAAATGGAATTATTTTCCGAACAGGCAAAAGATGTCGATATTATCATTACGACCGCCTTAATTCCCGGAAAACCAGCCCCTAAGCTGATCACATCGGAGATGGTTAAATCTATGAAACCTGGCTCCGTGATTGTTGACTTGGCAGCTGAACAGGGCGGCAACTGCGAATTGACCGAACCGGGCGGGATTGCTGTCAAACATGATGTTACGCTTATCGGTCACACCGACCTGCCGAGCCGCATGGCTGCGCAGTCCAGTCAGCTCTACGGCACCAATCTCTGGCACATGTTGTCGGATCTTACACCCGAGAAAGACGGGTCCATTGTCGTAGATATGGAAGACGACGTGATCCGCGGCGCGACAGTGGTCAGAGAAGGGGAGTTGACTTGGCCACCGCCCGAGGCGAAATCGCCAGTTATAACATCTGCCACGGCCAAAAAACCTGAGCCAAAGGAAGTGGAGGCAAAACCCCGACGTGCGGGACTTAAATCGGCGATCACGCTTGCGATTGGCGGGCTAGTGCTGCTGGGTCTTGGAACCGTGGCCCCGCCCTCGTTCATGGGACACCTGACGGTTTTCGTACTTGCCTGTTTTGTCGGTTACCAAGTGATCTGGAAGGTCACACCGGCGCTGCACACGCCCCTTATGAGCGTTACCAACGCGATCAGTGGGATTATCGTAATCGGGGCTTTAGTACAGATCTCAAATCCATCGAACCTTGTGGTTGTGCTTGCAGGGGTCTCGGTACTTATCGCTACTATAAATATAGCCGGCGGTTTCTTAGTCACACAGCGCATGCTCAGCATGTTCCGCAAAAGTTAAGGGTTCACGCAGATCATGAGCGCAGGAATAACGACCGTCGCCTATATCGGCGCGAGCATTCTTTTCATCCTGAGCCTTGGCGGACTTAGCAATCAGGAAACCGCACGTCGGGGTAATATTTACGGCATAGTCGGGATGACGATCGCAATCGTCGCGACTATCGCCGCAACTCAAATTGAAGATTACACGATCCTCGGCCTTGCGGTGATCATCGGTGCGGCGATTGGTATCTTTGTGGCGTCCCGAGTTGAAATGACACAGATGCCGCAACTGGTCGCCATCCTGCACAGCTTTGTCGGGCTCGCCGCGGTGTTGGTCGGAATCGCAAGCTACGTCGACCCAAACTCGGCCTATGAGGGTGTCGAGAAGACTATCCATGAGGTGGAAATTTTCCTTGGCGTGTTTATAGGTGCGATCACGTTTACAGGTTCAGTAATAGCATTCGGAAAACTACAAGGTAGCATTTCCGGAAAACCTTTGCTGCTGCCGGCGCGCCACTGGCTTAATCTGGCAGGTATTATTGGTTCGCTCTGGCTTGGTTATGAATTTTTGGTGTCGCCCGACCACGCCGTGGGGCTGAAGCCACTATTGATCATGACAGCCATAGCCTGTCTGATCGGTATCCATCTTGTGATGGCTATCGGCGGCGCCGACATGCCGGTGGTAGTCTCTATGCTGAATAGCTATTCCGGTTGGGCGGCGGCGGCAACGGGCTTCATGCTTGCGAACGACCTTTTGATTGTCGTTGGTGCACTGGTTGGTTCGTCCGGCGCGATCCTAAGTTATATTATGTGTCGCGCTATGAATCGAAGTTTCGTAAGCGTGATATTGGGTGGTTTTGGCACGTCTGGTGGCACCGCCGCGGCGGACACCGAGAAAGGAGAGGTGGTACCGACCTCGGTCGATGAAACGGCGGTCATGCTGTCTGACGCTAACGAAGTCATTATAGTTCCAGGCTACGGTATGGCCGTCGCGCAGGCGCAAAACTCGGTCAGCGAGATCACCAAGTTGCTGCGCGACAAGGGTGTCAATGTGCGGTTTGGTATTCATCCCGTAGCTGGGCGTTTGCCTGGACACATGAACGTTCTGTTGGCGGAAGCAAAGGTACCGTATGACATCGTGCTGGAGATGGATGAACTCAACGACGATTTTCCGGATACCGATGTGGTGCTTGTGGTAGGTGCTAACGATATAGTCAATCCCGGTGCGCAAGACGATCCAAATAGTCCGATTTCTGGAATGCCGGTGATGGAGGTATGGAAGGCAAGGACATCTGTCGTTTTTAAACGATCAATGGCTAGCGGCTATGCGGGCGTAGACAACCCGCTCTTCTACAAGGAAAACAACCGTATGCTTTTTGGCGATGCCAAGGATAGTGTCGACGGAATTCTTCGCGCGCTTAAGGAGTAGCTCTAGTCATTCCGTGCCGGCTTCAAACGGAACCATTAGTGAGACTGTAGATCTGAAATGTCAGATCGTATCTCGCTGAGACAACGTTGTGAGGCAGGGATTAGCTGCATCTATAAAGAATTATGGCGGGATGCACTTTTGAGTGCCATTAGTCTATGACGGTAGTAATCAAAATTGCGGTAGCGGCAATCCATGGCCTATAAAAATCTCCGAGACTATTTAAACCATCTTCAGAAAAGTGACTTATTGCATGTGGTTGAGGAACGTATCAATAAGGATACTGAACTGGTCCCACTCGTGCGTTTACAGTTCCGAGGCCTGCCAGAGGCAGAGAGAAAGGCTTTTTGGTTTAGGAATGTAACAGACGCCCGCGGGCGAGACTTCGATACGTCAGTAGTATTAGGTTCGCTGGGGTCCTCTCGTCAGGTTTACGCATCGGCCTTGGGTGTTAAGCCGCAGGAGATTGGCGCTAAATGGGCTAGCACGCACGGGAAGCCTCTGAATCCCACGGAAGTGGGGCGGGAAAATGCGCCGGTAAAGCAATTCGTTTATAAGGGCGACAGCTTCGGTACTGGGGTTGATCGTTTTCCACACCTTATCTCCACTCCGGGCTTTGATCCCGCACCCTTCCTCACAGCAGGAGTTTGGATCACTCGCGATCCGGAAACCGGATCCTATAACCTTGGTATCTATCGAGGCATGATTAAGGCACCCGACCGGATCGGTTGTGCGACGGATGTCTCGACGCAACACCTCGCTATCCAATGGGAGAAGGCCCGGCGCATGGGAAAGCACCTCGAGTGTGCGGTGTTCCTCGGAGGGCCACCCGCGTTGATATTAGCGGCAGCTAGTAAGGTCCCATACGGCGTAGAGGAATACGGCGTTGCAGGCGCACTTAACGGTGAGCCACTGCCTGTGGTGCCTGCAGAAACCATAGACTGTATGGTTCCGGCGGAGGCCGAGATCGTGATGGAGGGCATTATCCGTACCGACATCCTGGAACCGGAGGCGCCATTTGGCGAGGCTAGCGGATATCTCGGTCCGCGCAAGATGGAGAAGATATTTGAGGTCTCGGCCGTAACCCACCGAGCCGATCCAATATATCAGGGGATCATCAGCGAGTTTCCACCCAGCGAAAGTACCGTGATGCGAAAAGCGGCATTCGATGCTATCTATCTGCGCCATCTACGCGACGCCTGTAACATTCCGTCGGTAACCAAGGTTGCTTGTCACGAGATGGCGAGCTGTAACATGCTGTTTGTGATCCAGCTTGACCGGCCGCAATTGGGCCAGCCTTGGCAGGCGCTGCGAGCCGCCTCAGCATTTGATGCTTCGCTTGGAAAGCTTTTTATCGCCGTGGACTCCGATGTGGACCCAGACTCTATGGATGCGGTGCTCTGGGCATTGTCTTACGCAACGCAACCGCATCGTGATGCCGAGATTATACGTGGAAAGGTGCCGCGGCTCGATCCGTCTATCACGCCGTCCGAAAACGACGCTCAATACGCCTACCCAGACGGACAGGGGTCGTCGGCTATATTAATCAATGCGGTACGAGAGCATCCCTACCTACCGGTGTCGCTGCCCCGAGAGGATTTTATGACTGCGGCGAGGGAGAAATGGGCCGCCTTGGGTTTACCCGATTTAGACCTACAGTCTCCTTGGCATGGCTATCCGCTGTCCGCCTGGACTGATGAAAATTCTGAGGAAGCAGAAAAGGCAGTCACCGGCCGCTATTTTGAAACCCGAGAAAAGCTTTCCGGCCAGCGCGAAAAAACGTCCGAATAAGCTTATTTAACGAAGGAACTGTCAAAAATGATTGATACCAATACACCTCCTGAAGTGTGGACCTGGGAGACTGAAAGTGGCGGCCAGTTTTCGAGTATTAACCGGCCAATTTCCGGCGCGACACATGATAAAGACCTGCCGGTGGGTAAACATCCGCACCAGCTCTATTCACTAGCAACGCCGAACGGTATCAAAGTCACTATTATGTTCGAGGAACTTCTGGCCCTCGGCTATAAAGATGCGGAGTACGACGCTTGGCTGATTAAGATCATCGACGGAGAACAGTTTTCCAGTGGGTTTGTTTCAGTCAACCCGAACTCGAAGATTCCGGCGCTTCTAGACGTCAGCACCCCATCACCGACACGGGTATTCGAATCTGGCGCCATTCTGTTGTACCTTGCGGAAAAATTTGGTGAATTCATCCCCACCGATCCAGCAGCGCGTGCAGAATGCATGTCTTGGTTGTTCTGGCAGATGGGTAGTGCACCATATCTCGGTGGAGGTTTTGGGCATTTTTATGCCTACGCACCGGAGAAGTTCCAATATCCTATCGATCGCTTCTCGATGGAGGTTAAGCGTCAACTCGACGTACTCGACCGCAACCTCGCAGAGCGGAAATTCCTATGCGGCGAGGACTTTAACATCGCGGACATTGCGACCTATGCTTGGTACGGTAATCTGGTTATTCACGACCAGTATGGAGCCACCCAATTTCTCGACGTAAAGAGCTACGAGAATGTGGTCCGTTGGGCTACCGAGATCGATGCCCGACCAGCCGTTAAGCGCGGTCGCCGAGTCAACAAGATTAGAGGACCGGAAGAACTACGGCTTGCCGAGCGTCATGAGGCCACAGATTTGGATTGAAGGCCGAAAAAACTTCCGCTCAAATTTCCTGTGCATCGATAAGAATGAATGCAATTCGACACGGTTCCGTGCCACGGTTGGCCCATGCATGGTTAGTGCCGCGCTGGACGATTACGTCACCCGCGTTCAGATGTACCTCCTCTTCATCCACCAGCATGTCGATCTCCCCTGACAATACCACGCCGTAATCGACGCTGCGGGTCCTGTGCATGCCGGGGTGGCGAACTGGTCCACCATTGTCGGGCGCCAAACCCAATTCAGTCTTCATTTCTTGATTGCTGACGTTGTTGCCGTCAGGGATGAACTCGACGATGCGGAATACCGAGCCACCATTAGGCGGTGCAACGCCTATCTCTCGATCAGCCTTGTCTATGTGACCGGAGTTGTCTGAAGGGACTTTGTCCTCGACCCACAGTAGGGTAGAGGTCAGCCCATTCGCCCGGCGAACGCGAACGTTTTCCGCATCTCCGTCGATCGCGATCATCGCAATTCCGTTCTTATCATGACCCGTCACTACCCGTCGGATTTTTTCCGCCATAAGAACCTCTCTTTACCCTATGAGTATAAGACCACTGGGTAGCCCAACGCGAATTTGACAGATTTCGGTGGTTGCCCTGAGATGGCGCCTAACAATGAAAAGGACTGTTCATGACAGAAATGACCTACGCCGACGCGCCTTTTGCCATCCGTAACGATCTAGTGTCGGCGCATGTGGCAACTTGGGATCGCCTAAGTACTGCTGGCACCTGGTTTGACGGCGCAACTCGCGTTGCGATCGCATCGGAGACCCGGAACGTCAAGAACTGTCCACTCTGTTCTGAGCGCAAGGAGGCGCTATCACCCTACGCATTGGAGG
>JAYYZV010000165.1:0-11842 GCA_036339975.1 Pseudomonadota bacterium
ATCGCGCACCCAAGGCCCGTGCCCCAAATTCCGCCCGGCCGCTGAACCAGCCTACAATTTTACCTTCTGCCAGTAGACCGGCGGCTGCATCCGACATATCGTCGGGCTTTTCATAGACAAGACCGCAATGACGCAAGGCGGTTTCGATTTCATAATCTTCGAATTCCGGCCCCCAATAAGCATGCTCGAGTACGCAATTGTTCGAAGTGTCACCAAGGTCCCTTGCACCAAGCAGGGCGGCGCCAATCGCCACGCCGACATCGTAACTGGCTGGATTTATGAATACGCGATCAACGCTTTCCAGCTGTGACAGCAGACCGTTCATCTTACAATTCATTGCGACGCCGCCGGAAATGCATAGGTCGCTTGCCTTTGTTTTTGTCAGCAGGTCTTTCGCCAATCGCACGGCCACGCTTTCAAGGCGTTTCTGTGTCTCATAGGCCAGATCAACGTAGTAATCCGTCAGCTCCGATTCCGGACGCCGGGGCTCGCCGAACAATTCGATCATCTTGTCGGTGAAGCGCTTCGAATACCGGCGATTTCCGTAGTAAATATAAGTCGGATCTACCTTGTAGATCCGGTCAGGATCGTCGGCACATATGTTGGTTAATTTCTCAGCTAATACCTGATTGGCCTTACCGTAAGGGGCAAGCCCCATCACTTTCCCCTCTCCCGAGTAAGCTCCAAAGCCGAGGAACTCAGTCATCGCAGCATAAAACCAACCTAAAGAATGCGGTAAGTTCCAGTGATCCACGAGTTCGATTGAATCACCTTCCCCAACCCAAGTCGTCGTTGCAACCTCCTCACCGCTGCCGTCCATCACCAACGCCGCGGAGCGATCAAATCCGCTCAGGTAATGGCAACTCGCTGCATGACAGCGGTGGTGCCGGAAATAACGAACGGGTGGGATTTCTCGCGAGCCGAGTTGGCGTAATCCAGTTTCGATTTTGAAATCAGCAAGGGCTGGCGAGAGCGCAGTGTGAATCAAACCTTCGAACAGATCAGCATGCTCATCCTGTTCTCGGTCGGGAATTGCACGCATGTGATCGTTCATGCGGTCCGGATATTGCGAATGATCCCACCCTACCCCAACCAGGTCGATATCGTCGACCGAAGCGTGAGCGGCCTTAAGACAGTACGCAATGGATTTTGATGGGAAAGCTTCGCTGGCTCTCTTAACACGCGTGAACCGTTCTTCCTCGGCGACCGCAACGATTTCACCATTGCGTACCAGGCAAGCGCCCGTGTTCGGGCCTTCCATAAAAATACCGAGTACGATCATCTATCACCCGCTAGTTCAATCTTCCCTTCTAGCATCGCCGGCGCTTCGCCAAGATGCAGAAGAACGTCATTTAAGCCAAACGGTCGGCCATTGTTTTCCAGAGCAGCAAAAAGGTTTTGCAATTCCGTGTAGTCCCGCTCTTCATCCAGCATCAACCCCAGGCGGCTTTGGTCAATTTCCTGCGTCATGCCCGCCACCGTAAAACGATCCGTATGATCACGAATGTAATCGCAAACGAGTTCGCGCTCGGCGGGATCGGTCAGTGATCGGTCACACCAATCGATCGCGGCGCGGCCCAGCACTTCGGCGCTCACCCCCAACGGATATGTGAAGCGGACCTTGTTCGAAAGATAATCGCAACCGTCGATCTCAAGAAAAGCATCGACCATGGCTCGCATTAAGTCGCTATCCGCTAAAGGGCAGTCACCATTGCATTTCAGCATCGCTTCCGCGTCCGTCGCAGCGAAGACAGCTGCGATTCGCCCCGCAATATCGTCTTCAATGTCATGACGAATGCAGTGATAACCCATACCCGTTGCCCATGCTTCAAGCGGATCGTTGCGCTCGTCGTTCGTCGTCGCCAGCACGATCTGATCGATACGTTCGATTGCCTCAATACTGCGCGAAACATGCTCCACCACCGGGACACCCGCGAGCGGCATAAGCACTTTTCCCGGCAACCGCGTCGATCCCATCCGCGCCTGTACGACCCCGACAACCTTCACGCAATAAGTGCCGCATGTTGGGCCGCCAATCTTCTTAATGCGCTTTCTACCCGGGCAGCACTGCCTTCGAATAATTTCATGAATTCGTCGTTCGAAGATGGTGTGGGCGGGGACGCCAATACTTCAACCAACGATTCGTAATCATCGACCAAAGGAATAAGGCCGCGTCGGCTGAGAATATCACGGTTTCCCATCAGTTCTCCCGGCTGCAGGCTGACAACCCATTTCCCGCCGAGTAACCCTTCGACCATCAACGAAGAATACATCCCGACAACTACGCGCGCGCGACGCAAACCTTCTTGCGGGCGAACCAACTCGGTGGCGAAAATGGAAGGGTCTTCACGTTTCGGATGCGGACAAACCAGCAATCGTTGCCAACCGTTATCCCCAATCGACACGAGGCGTTGCAAGATTCTGAAAGTGTCCATTTCATTATATTTATGCGCAATCTTTGAGCTTCTTCGAAGCGTTTGATCGATAAACAAAATCGTGCCGTCTTCGCCTTTCGGCAGACTGGGAACGTCCTCCCATGCCGGTTGGCCGGCGACCGCGAGCCGATCACTTGGCAAAGACGCTTCAATAGCTTCCGCACGCGCCGCATCGTCGACAACAAATATAAGATCTGGCCAAACGATCTCCGCTGGCGGGACCGCATTCTCATCAAACCTAGCGAGGTAGTTGTACCAGGTATCGACAATCTGTGCGCATGGGATTCCGGCATCACCGGCAAACGCACGCAACTCAGTCTCCCTTTCATTCCCGGTTGCGGACAAGAGCAACACATCGCTCTCAGAAAGCCAGCGAAGAAACGCTTTCGTTGGCGGATCGTAGCGGCTATCCGGCGGTGCGAAGAAAGACTGAAATTGAATTTCGTCCGATTCTTCCCACCTTGCCATCAACGGGCGAACATACGCAGCGGCGCCTGCCTCAAATCCCGCGATTGCAATCTTCATCCAGTTCAATGCCAACGCCGAATTGTCGTTGCCTAGTTTTCATCTTCCAAGGAACGAAGCGCATCTTTATTCGCCATGACCTTACCGACCGCCTCACCAAATAGGTCCATATCATTCTCGGTGAGCGGGGGATATATCAGGTGCGTCAGGAATACTTCAGATGCATTGAGCCGTTCGACCGTCGAAAATTGCTTCGGATCATACGACACGTCGCGTGGATGCGACGACCAGGGGAAACCGCCGCGGCCAAGAGCGATCTTTTGCTGAAACATAGGCTCGCGATAGACCGGTTTTACATAACCCGCGCGAACGGGAAAGCCTTCGGCGGTAAGTGCCTTAACAAAGGTATCGCGGCGAGTCCCGGCGACCTCCGGGTCGAATTTTGAGACATGAAAGTAATAAACGTGTTTGCAGCCTTCTTCGACGGCGGGCGGTGTAATACCTTCAAATTCTGACAAATTCTTTGAAAGGCGATTGGCCAATTTGATGCGTGCGTCATTCAACTCATCAAGCCGTCTAAATTGGACACCTGCCACTGCAGCTTCCATCTCTGTCATTCTATAATTCAGTCCAAGCGTATTTACGATATCCGTCTCGCCTAACGCCTCGACCACGCCTTCGCCGTGGTTTCGAAAGTAGGCCGCCTTGCGCGCAATGCGATCATCGTCGGTTACGATCATTCCTCCCTCGCCGCATTGCATCGTCTTGTGCCGATTAAAACTAAAAACGCCAACATCACCGATGGTGCCCGTATAGCGGTTCTGATAGAGGCCCGCCGGCGATTGCGCATTATCCTCGAGCAAGAAAAGGTCATGCTTCTCCGCAATCGCCCGTAACTCCTTCAGCCGTGCCGGATGACCGAATAGATTTACGGCGAATATCGCTTTCGTTTGGGACGAAATTTGCGCTTCCACAGATTCCGGATCAAGGCAGAAAGTGCGATCTTCGATATCCGCAAACACAGGAACCGCACCCATCATGACGACCACCGTAGATGTTGCAGTCATGGTATACGGCGGTACGATCACCTCGTCGCCAGGCCCTAAATCCAATGCCGCCGCCGCACAGTGCAGGCCCGACGTCGCCGAATTAACGGCGACCGCATGCTTGACGCCGAAACGTTCGCGGAACTGCGCTTCCAAAGCTTGAACAGCCGGCCCGCCATTAAATTCTTTCCCAGGCGATGCGATGAAACCAGATAATTCACCGCTATCCAAAACCGACATTACAGCGGATTTTTCGGCACCACCAATCGTGCTGTAGCGGGGAAATTGCCCGTCGAGCACAGGTGTGCCGCCGAGTATAGCTAGCTGATCGTTGCTCATTCCGCACTACTCTCCGTTCAATTTATTGCGTCCGTCGCGTCACGAGTTGGCCGCGACCATGGATAGGCGACCTGCTGCGCTTCTCCGAAGGCGGCCGCAGAACGCACAGCGGCCTCCAAAATCGCAATCCCATGCGCAGCACGTTCACCGCTAGCACCGATCAACTCTCCACCACGCTCTAGGTGATCTGCAATCGAGCGGTACATCGGCGTCAAGCCATCGACAAGTTCTTCAGAACACCGGTTTTGCCACAGCTGCGTGTATCCCGGGTAATATAGGTCTTCTACGGCACAGCTCCAATACTTCTCGACGCCGCCATTACTGAGACGGAGCGCCCGATCTTCAAATAAGACCTCTATTTCGAATATGTCGAAATGGGCGCCGCTGACAGATTGGATTAGACATTCGAATCCTGCTTCTAAGCTAATCCGGAAATCAAGCGCCGGCTCGTCATCTGGTGACTTCGCTCCTGCAGCAATGGGAAACGCACTTACCGATCGCGCGGCGCCAAACCAATCGAGAACAAGGTCCACGACATGAGAACCATAGTTAAAATGCCCTCCGCCAATCTTTGCGTTCGCGCCAAGCGGGACGTTTTCAACTTCATTTCGAACAGCAATATGGGCCGGATCTGTGGCCCGCTGAAAATTAACTCGCAACGCGGCCCCAGCAACGCGGCACATCTCAACGATCTGGGCCGCTTCTTCGACGTTCGTAGCCAACGGCTTTTCCACCAATAGGACCTTCGGCCCCAGCGAAAGCGCAGCCTCCACATGGAGGCGACGTTGCATCGGGGAAGTTGCAAGGGCGATGACGTCCACCGCTATACCCTTCATATCGTTTAAGTCAGCGACCGAATGCGCACCGCCAAGAACTTCACCCCAGCTGCTTGTGGCCTTTTCCCGCGTATTTGCGTCCGTTTCGACGATACCTTTTATTTCGAATGCGCCGCTCGATACCGCGGCACCGATATGGCTGCGTTGGATGGCGAGGCCGCGATCATCAACGCCGTACCCGCTACCGGCTCGGCCCAACCCACAAACGACTAATCCCAACACGGTATTGGCGCTGGATCAGCTGGCAGTCTTCTGCGCTTCATATTCGGACCGCAGAATGCTCATTTGGTCGATATCATAGTAGCGGCTGTCGCGATAAATCATCTGCCGGCGGCGCCCTTCATACGTGAAACCGGCACGTTCATAGGCTTTGCGCGCGGCCTCGTTCTCCGCATTAAATCCGAGGGTTATGGTTTCCAAGTTCAGCCATTCGAAACCGTACCAAACCATCTGCCGCGTCGCTTCGGTACCGAAGCCTCGTGAAAAATAGGCGGGGTCGCCGATCAGAATTCGGAAATCGCCGCGCCGGCAGGGCCAATTTATCGCCCAAATTCCAGTGGTGCCGATGGCCCTTCCGCTTTCCTTATCTACAATGATAAATGCTACATTTTCGGCTGCTTCCGCATGTGCGACGTAAATGTTTTCCAAGTCGCTATCGCTCAGCGGCCGGACACCCATTTCAAGATATCGCGTGACTTCTTTGTCATTAAGCCATTCGCGATAAAGCGGTAAATCCGTTCGCTCAAATCCGCGGAAATTAATCAATTCACCGGCAATAAAGGTCATCTCTACGCCCTATATTTACCCTTTGTCATTCGACAAAAATCGAGACATGATATTTTACGACATTGCTTTGCGGATTGAATCGATAACATGCGTTTGGCAATCGTCCGTCAAGTTGCTGGAGCACGGTAAAGAGACGACGGTCCCGCTTAGCGACTGCGAGCAAGAAAGACCGGTCTTTCGGAAGGCGGCATAAGCGTCCTGCTGCGACAAAGACTCCCAGAATATTCCGGCGCCGATGCCAGCCTCTTGCAATTTTTCCACAAGTCCTTCTGCAAAGCCGACGCTCGAACAACGCACCGCCGACATCCACTCATTCGATACTGCGCGAGGATTTTGAGGCGACACAGATAAGTTCGGTATGTCTTTTAGTTCTTTGCGATACCGGCGCGATATGGCCTGCCGCCGCCCAAGCATTTCATCGAATCGTTCAAGCTGCGCAAGGCCGACCGCAGCGTTTAGATTTGTCATCCGAAAATTAAATGCGATATCAGCGTGCTGGTATCGTTCTCCGGTCCGTCCCTGACTACTCAGCAGTCTTACGCGCTCGGCAATTTCATCATCGTTGGTAACTACAATCCCACCGCCGCCTGTGGTTACAAGCTTATTGCCGTTAAAACTGAAGATGCCTGCATCGCCGATCGTCCCGGCATGCCGACCGGCATATTCAGATCCAAGCGCACCAGCGGCATCTTCCACTACAAACACGCCAAACGAACGCGCAACCTCGACGATCGGATCCATGTCCGCTGGATGGCCGAGGGCATGCACGGGCACAATCGCTTTAATTCTTTCCAAATACGAGGCGGGCTGCGTTTCGAACAGATGGCGCAACCGCTCTGGCGATAAGCCCCAATCTAAATCATGAATATCCACAAAATGCGGTACCGCCCCAACCAACAGAACTGCATTAACGGTTGCGGAAAATGTCCAATCAGGCACCAAGACGACATCCTGCCGCCCGACCCCTAACGCGCGAAGCGCCAAATAAATCGCGCTCGTTCCGTTGCAAGTCGAAATTGCATGCCGCGCGCCTGAGAGTGCGGCAATTTTCTGTTCAAATTCAGCGAGAAAAGGCCCAGCCGAAGATACCCAATTGTCTTCGACGCATTTCTGCAAATACGCAGCCTCGTTGCCCCTCAGGTCGGGGATGGAAACAGGGATAGACATTAACAAAAAAGACCATTCAAACGCGGAAAGATGAAATTCTTAGGCAGCCGATACGTAATGCAGGAGACACCAACGACAGGAAGCCGAATTAAATACCAATAAAAATTTTTTTGGATTATTTCATGCTACCGCACACCGGGTGAAAAAGTTTTCGCACCGTGTGACATTTTCAATATTAAAAGAAAATCGCTTTACAGTCAAAGGATTATAACGCGTCACAGCTGTCGTTGAGTTTGTTGTCAGAAGCTGCCCAAAACAATATCCTGACGCCAACCAACAAATCTAAGTCTATAGTACAAAGGTTATGCGTACCTCGGAAAGCATAAATTCCGTGATTTTGGGGGCGGCGGCTTTCGGACAGCCCTACGGCATTGCCAACCCTAAAGAAGCCGCCACAGCAGCGAACGTAAATTCTCTGCTCGATCTCGCTTGGCGCCGGGGAATTCGGAGCATAGATACGGCGCCGGTATACGGTCAAGCGGATAACCGGATATCCGCGTGGATGTCAAAAACCGGGCAAAATTTCCAAGTCATCAGCAAATTGCCGCCCTTGCGATCCGCCACTGAATCTTGCGTTGAAGAGTGGGTACGAGATGAGATCGACGCCATCCGAAGGGCACTCGGCGTAAATTATCTATCCGGGCTGCTACTCCACGATCCCGAAGATATCGCGGACCGCGCAATCCGCACGCACCTCTTGGCCCACAAACAAGAGGGTACGATCGCCTCTATTGGAATTTCGGCATATACGCCAGATCAGGTCGAAGCAGCTCTCGATACGGGTGTCGTCGACGCCGTACAGTTACCAATAAATCTTTTCGATCGAAGAATGTTGGAATCCGGCATACTAGATCGCTGCAGGAGCGAAAAAGTAATAGTCTACATCCGAAGTGTATTTTTACAGGGCTTGTTCTTTCTTGATCCGGCGATTCTGCCCGCGCATTTTGCACCCCTAGAGGACTCATTGCGTAGATTACACGAACTGGCGAATTTACAATCGATCAGCATTGCGCGACTTACTCTACAACACGTCCTCGAACAATATTCGGATTGCAAGTTCGTCCTTGGTTGCTATCAAGTGTCGGAAATCGACGAGATTTGTGACATCGTTACCGCTGAACCGTTGGAGAAGCATATTGCTGAAACCTTGTCAGACATCGGTCGGAGCGCGCCACAGGAATCGATTGATCCGAGATATTGGCCCACGGTGGATTAGTACAGATATGTGATCGTCTCTGCCAATCGGAACCCTCTTACTTTTGGTGTCGACGCATCACTTACGGAATACGAAATGAACTACAACGGCGTTAAAGTCCTCATTACAGGTGCAGACGGATTTATTGGATCGCACCTCACGGAAGAACTCGTTCGCCAAGGAGCCGACGTCAGGGCGCTGGTCCAATACGATTCGTTCGGCGGAAATGGATGGCTCGATGATATTGATGAGCATCTGCGCTCTTCTGTCGATATTCGTCGTGGCGACGTTCGGGATGCAGGATTCATCGACCGCATTGCGGAAGGGCGCGAGATCATTTTTCACCTAGCTGCCCTCATCGCCATTCCCTATTCCTACGACGCGCCACAGAGCTACGTCGACGTAAACGTCTCCGGTACATTGAATATCCTCAAGGCTGCACGCCAATATAACGTTTCCCGGGTTGTGCATACTTCGACTTCCGAGGTTTATGGGACTGCGCAATTTTCCCCTATTTCGGAGGCACATCCGCTGGTTGCTCAATCGCCCTATTCAGCGAGTAAGATCGGCGCGGATATGATGGCTACCGCCTTTGCGCGAAGCTTCGATTTACCCACCGTCATCCTTCGTCCCTTCAACACCTACGGCCCGCGTCAAAGCGAACGAGCCGTCCTGCCGACTGTCATTCGCCAAGCACTCGACCCAGATTGCAAAACCATTCTCATTGGCGACGTATCGCCTGTACGGGACTTCAACTATGTGCGCGACATTGCGGCAGCATTCGCCTTCGCTGGCGGCTCATCCGAGCTGAGTTTCGGCGTTCCCTATAACGCTGGTTCGGGAAGTAGCGTCACCGTCGGTGAGGCGATCGAACTAATCAGAGAACTTTGCGGTACCAACAAAGCGGTCGAGACAGATCAAACTCGGTATCGCCCGCAAAATTCGGAAGTCTTTGAACTGTTGGCCGATGCCAACGCCTTCTCACAGGCAACTGGTTGGACATCATCCATCACGCTCCGGGACGGACTAAACCGCACCATCGATTGGTGGCGCACGCAAATCGCCAGGGGAGAGCTCCGGCGTGATCATGGAAATCTCTTATAGCGATTTTAATCTGTTAGGCGGATGGCCCGCGCCGTCTCAAGAACCGCCAGCAGAAGATTAACCCGATCGATTGAAGAATGATCAGCACGGGTTCAAATGGCAGTCGGTACTTTGGACCTGCAACCGGGCCGTTGATCAGCAAGAAGTAAAATACCGCCATTGCCGCGAGAATAGACAGCCACGGCCGATACCGCGCAAGGTAAACAAATCCGATTACCTGCAAAACGCCAGCAATGAAACTGGCGGCGAGCGCTGTCACGACGATCGTGACATATCGACTGTCATTCGTGCTCAAGAAACGCCAAACACGTCCGACCAACCCGGCACCTTTGGACTCAAAAAAGCTCTGCGAGTTGAGACGGCGCACCCTAGGATCACCGAGCAAAGCGGAAGAGAAATAATTCAGCACCATGCCGGAAACCCATGCTTTCGCGAGCACGCGAACAGGGGTTTGTTTCATCTCCTCGAGCGCGAGTTCAGTTTGTAATTTCGAATATTCAAAGGCATTCATTTTGCCAGACGACGCTTCTTGCGCGCTTTTCCTCTCGGATAGCTTAGCCGAAAGTTTAGCCGTCTCTTCCCCAAACGAGGTACCCGAATCAAGTGCACGGGAATAGCCGGCAACCCAGTGAAGCAGGTGCGTACCGCCTTGACTTGTTAATTGAAGCGTATCGAATTGCGATAAATTGCGCGAAATGATTGACGAAAGCGGAAGCCCGACGGCTACGATGAAAACCACTCCGGCAAAAACTCCACGCTTCCATTTCCAGCGCTGCCTAACAGCGGTGAATAAGACGACAGAGACGATGATAAGTGGAAACAGCTGAGCCACCGGTCGTATAAGAATCGCTATACCGCAGAGGACCCCGGCGAGCCCAATGTCCACGACCGATAACTTATTGCAAGCGCGCACGGTGAAGAGCATCGTTAGCGTTAGAAAAAACAAAAAGAGGCTATCGCTCAGAATGAGCGTGCAATGAACGATCAAATTGGGCCACAAGATCGCTAGCAAACCCGCAAGCATACCAACATCTCGTCCCAACCTACTGCCGATCACCGCGATCACCGCACACGTTCCGCTATCGATGAGTAATTGCGTTATAATGGCCGGCACTGTGCCGTCCGCAAACGCCCACCGGAACATCATTAGGTACAAGTAATATCCCGGCAAGCGTTCCGTCTCATGCAGGAACTGACCGTTCACGTCCTCGGCAAAAAAACCTGCGGCAAGCCAGGCGGCTGCGCCTCCCCAGTAAATCGCGGAATCTTCGATGAAGACATGCTCTGGAACCGAGTCAATCAGCCAGAAATTGACTACCCTAATGGCCAATGCAGCACAAAATACGCCGAAATATCGCCACGCCAACTGAGCTGGCGGCACCTCATCTCTTGCGACATCGAACATAATTAAAACACCATAAGCGGATTTAGCTTCCCGCTTTGGTCGACCTTATGCATTTTATAGATATCAATCCTTATTGATTATTCATTGATAGCGTCCGCAATCGAACGGCAAGACATATCGCCAGGATCAGAATTCCCAACCGAAATCCCAAACCGTCATTTAAAAGCAAGCTCGGAACAAGGTAGCAGGCAAAGCAAATTGAAAGAACGTGGCAGCCAAAAACACGAAACGCGTTTACAATTAAATAGATGAGAAGACACATTATCCCGGCACCCACCAACCCCCATTCCAAAAGCATGGCTAGAAAAGCATTATGGACAAAGCGGATCTGCAAATGGCCAAAGTATTGTCCTCCCTCTTCTTGAACCGACTCTGGATCGATATCCAGGAGACTTAAGAATTCCGGCGGCAGCGTATTTGCCAATTGTATTTCAGTGATACCGATGTTTCCGAACTGACCCGGGCCAATTCCAAATGGAAAAGACACGCCAATCATTTCAATCGCACTCAACCAAAGAGCTGCCCGAATAGCTATGCCACCGCGAAAATGGAATTGAGCTGCTTGAAAAATCGCATCCCAGTTTGGAACCAGACAGATTGCCCCTACGAGTAGGCCGAGAACGGCGAAAACGAAAGGCGTGCGCTTACGGGAAAATTGAAACTGGTCGGCAACAAAAGAAAAGAGTAATACCGCCAGGATAATAGCCGCTGCAATACTGTGACCCGTTGCGTTCTTCCAGACGGCGAAATAAAGAATCGAAAGATGATATAGCAGCAGCCAAGACCATACTTTTCCGTCCAATCTGTCACTTAAGAAATAGAGCGCGAAAATTCCCAAACCGATCCCAATATTGCTGTATACGTTTACGACCAGAGCACTCTTACTTTCGGTCATGAAAACCGTCGCTTGCAACGGCCAGACAACGATGATCAATAGACCTAACAGGAATAGCACCCATCCCGGCGGAGCTTTGGACAAGGGCCCGAAAAACAAAAGAGCGCTCATCGTAAGAATTGCGACAAACGAGATATATTTGATTGTTTCGCGAATAACACCGGCGGTG
>JAYYZV010000166.1:0-8909 GCA_036339975.1 Pseudomonadota bacterium
CCGGCCCGAAAAGGGCAACATGCTGACGCTGGAAATGCTGGATTACCTGTCCGCGCTGATCATCGATGCGGGCTGCGATCCGGATATCAAGGCGATTTCCCTCACCAGTATCGGCGATAATTTCTGTCTCGGTCGTGATCCTGACGGTGCGCCGGAAACTGCCCCGAAGAATGCGGTAGAGATGCGCGAAGCGCTTACCGCTCCTATCCTTGGATTTTATGATGCTGTGCGAGGTGCGGAAATTCCCGTCGTTGCGACCGTGCAGGGCCGGGCGGCAGGTTTCGGGTGCGCGGCAGCGGCGGTTTGCGACATAACAATCGCGGCCGACGATGCACGATTTTCGCTTCCGGAGATGAAACATAATCTGCCGCCGACAGCCGCTATCTCGGCTCATATCGACCGGTCGATGCCCAAATCGGTGGCGTGGATGGTATATTCGACCGACGAGATTGATGCCCGGACCGCCCGAGATGCTGGGTTTGTCAGTCACGTCGTACCGGCGGGCGAACTTTACGACCGGGCAGAAGATGTTCTGGCGACCATTACGTCGCGCAACCGGACGTCTTTGGAAACCTGCAAAACGTATCTAAGTAATGCGCGACTGATGGAAACACCGCAGGCTTCGGACTACGCGGCTAATCTGTTGGCGTTGGTTATGTCATCGAAGTAACAGCGGGAAAAAAGGGGCGGTGAAAATTGTCCAAGATTTTGCGTGCTTGGACCAGCAATCCATCAAATTGACTGCGCAACGTCTCAGCTTAAAGCGCCCACCATAGGAGAACGGGCCAAGCAGACTCAATTTTCTCGGACAAATCCAAGTATTGCGTATCTCTGTGGGAGGGATTTAACTTTTCCGGTGAGCGCCGTGATTCGGTGTCGGATATGCAAGCTTTGCAAAGCGGCGCGCGTGGCAGCAGTTCCAGCATCTTTTCGGCGATTTCTTCATCGCACTGGATACAGTAAACGAACGTACCGTCCTTGTTGCGGCGCAGTGCCTCTTTTATCTGCTGGGCTTCGAGTAGTCCCTGAAGGCCCAATGCTTTCGTGGTAATTGATTTAATTGTTTTAATTCTAGCGAAAGCTATACGGCCGTCCATCCGCCGTCGATCGGCAGGGTGACACCGGTGACCATCGATGAGGCGCGGGTAGCCAGATACAACAAGCCGCCAGCGAGTTCCCATGGTTCGCCAAACCTGCCTATTGGGGTGTCAGCTTCGATAGCGGCTACCAGATCCGGATTGGATTGCATACGTGCGGCGCCGAAATTGGTTCGGAAGAAAGTGGGCGCCACTGCATTAACCCGGATACCCTGATCTGCCCATTCCACTGCGAGCCCTCGGGTAATGTTCACGATGGCGCCCTTGGTGGCCTGATAGCCGATATGTGCAAAGTGCCGGTTACCAACTAGGCCGACAATTGAAGCCAGG
Source organism: Pseudomonadota bacterium (assembly GCA_036339975.1). Lineage (GTDB taxonomy): Bacteria > Pseudomonadota > Alphaproteobacteria > MPNO01 > UBA830 > UBA830. The sequence goes on from JAYYZV010000166.1 coordinate 1,428, forward strand.
TTGATGATCCTTCCGTCGCCGTGAACAAGCATGTGAGGAACCGCCGCCTTGCTACCCAGCACCACTGCGGTCTGATTGACCTCGATCACTGAGTCCCAATCATCGTCCGTCATGTCGAGGGTAGGGCCGCGCCGGGTGACCCCGGCGTTGTTTACAAGAATATGGAGCCCGCCTAACACCGACGCAGCCTCGTCGATTGTGGACTTCAGGGCTGTTCGGTCTGACACGTCGAGTTCCAGAGCCACTGCATGCCCGCCGCCATCGATGATTTCCGCCGCGACTGCGTCGGCTTTGGTCTTGTCGATATCCGTGACCGCGACAGAGGCGCCGGCATTGGCGTATGTCATCGAGGCTATACGTCCAAAGCCGTCGCCGCCGCCGGTAACGAGGGCGACCTCACCATCGAGGCGAAAAAGCTTGTCTATGGATAGCTCATGATATGTGGTCATGCAGTGTCTCCCTCAGCGTCTTTTTGGTTCTTTAGAATCCGGACGAGAACGATTCCCATCAATCCTGTTACGGCGATAATACAGCCGCCGGTTATGAAAAACCCCGTTGCCAGCGTCGTTGCGCTGACGACGGCACCCATAGCGATGGGAACGGTCAGGGACGCGGTGCGGTTCAACGTGGCCCGCAGGCCGACGCTTAACCCCTGTTGTTCGGTGCCGGCGCCGCGGGTGAGTACCGACAGGATCATCGGAAAAGCAGTGCCCGAGCAAACACCGGTGGCGCACGCGACCGCCATCAGCGACCAGAACCCACTGAACAACGGGGCAACGCTAAACGTGGCAGTCGCCATCGCGGTGCCGATCAGAACCAGCCAGTGGGGTGCCATCCAGCGTGACAGACGGCCTACGGTCAACCCGGCGACGCTGCCGGCGAGGGCGATAGATCCAACGATCAAACCGATCTCGTCGCGCGTAAATTCGATACTTTCCATGTAGACGGCGAAGAACGTGTGGCGCATCGCATAGGTGCCGGCGAGGACTGCGGAGACGACGATTACGTAGGCGACGATGGGGACCCGCAGCAGTCCGAATCCCGCGGCGTAATGCGTCCACTGTGGCAGGACATCGAGCATCGTAATCTTTGTCGCCGAGCCCGCATCCATGCTGCGGGGGACCGCGAATGTGATCGTCACAAACGCCAGTGACCAGATAGATACCATTCCGAACGCCCCCCAGGCGCCTAGATGATGGAATGCCAGCCCGGCGAGGAAAGGGCCGAGGAAATTACCCAGTGTGGCTAGAAAGCTGAATCTGCCCATCAGAGCTGGTTCGCCGTTGGTCATCCGGCCAACTAGTGCCTGCGCGCCGATCCAGCAGGTCAGATGCAGAAACCCGACGATTACCTGAAGGGCCAGCATGCCGGTAACGGATGGTATCAGCGGGTATAACAACACCAGCAAAGTGCCGAGTGTCCCAAATGTCAACGTCACGCGCCGGGTACCAAGCCGGTCCATTATCGCGCCGGTCTGAATGGAGAAAAACATGGCCAGGACCGCCCGCATGGCGATCGCCATGCCGATCCAGAATGCACTGGCACCGATATCGAGGGCCCAGAGCGGGATAATGAGTGTCATCATCGGAATCTGGCTCAGACTGAAGAAACCTGTCCCGAACACGGCTGCACGTCCCAGGCGGTTTTCTACAACGGGGCCAGCAGCCGATGTGCTCAAAATTTTCCTCTCAATTGCGTATGGCGGAGGTCAGGAATATAGTTCGCATACTAAGTATTGATACGAGAAAGAGCGAGCCATGGCGACGGCTATAGCAGATGTTGAAGTCCTTCCCCTGTCAGAAGCGTGCGGCGCTGAAATTCGCGGCGTCGATCTGAACAAGCCGCTTGACGGGAAAACCCAAAAATTGATCGAGCAGGCGTGGTACGATCATCTGGTGATCGTGTTCCGCGATCAGGATATATCCAACGAAGATCAGGTCCGTTTTTGCCGCTATTTCGGTGACCTGGAAGATGTGCGCACGGGCAAGTTTGCCAATGAAGAAATGCGCCACACGATGATGATCACCAACGTCACCGATACCGGGTTTCAGACCGCGCTCGAAAACGGAGACATGTGGTTTCATTCCGACCAGTGCTACTACGAGTTTCCTTGCCGTGCCTCCACGCTATATGCCATCGAGATTCCCGAGGTGGGCGGCAATACGCTGTTCGCAAATTGCTATGCCGCATGGGAAACGCTACCTGCCAGCTTGCGGGAAAAACTCGATGGTCTGAAAGCCCGAAACATTTACGACTATGCCGGCAATCCTCTGAAGCGCGGCGACAACATCGATCCCGACGCGCCACAATATGATCACCCGGTGGCCCGGACGCATCCGGAAACGGGACGCAAGGCGCTCTACGTCAACCGCCTGATGACGGACATCATCCACGGACTGTCGGAGCAGGAGAGCGACGAGACCCTGCAGAAGCTGTTTGAGCACAGTGAAAAGCCAGAATTCACGTACGAACATATCTGGCAGGTCGGCGATCTGGTGATGTGGGACAATCGGTGTAGCATGCACGCCCGCACTGATTTTGACCCCGGTGAACGCCGCATGATGCGGCGGATTACGGTCAAGGGAGAAGACGTCCGTTAGATTACGCCGCCGCGATTGGCTGCTTTGTTTTTTCTGGGCTCCGGTTGATCTCGGAGGCTTCACCCCAGCTCATCACGTTGAAGGATTTCACCAGCCCGCTGACACGGTGTATCTTTGCGCAGAACTGGCCAAGCTCGATGGTCTCTTCTTCCAAGAACGCGTCCTTCAGATCTTTTTAGACTTCGTTGCGGTCGATGGCGTATTAGCTTTGTTTGAACAGGCGGGCAGAGCGCAAGGTTGAGGTTTTCTGGCCGGTGAACATCTCGTAAGTCTCGGTCTTCGGCAGCGACAAGAGCTTCTCTATGGTCAGGCCCTGTAACTGCGCCATCTCCGATATTATGGCGAACAATAACCGCATTCGTTTTTCATCGAAATGTAGATACGGCTCAATTCCCTGATCGTTTGCGCCGGTGGGGTTTCGGATAGCAGCCAATTCCCGCACTTCACTCAGCCCGTACCGCCACTGGGATGTTGGGTCATGGCGCCTACCTAGAGCGAGTTGGCGCGCGAGTGCCTTCGGTGGATTAGATGAGTTGACCGATTTAGTCAGCGTTTTCGTTCTCGTCTATGTGGCTATTTCTGGGCATGTGGTTACACCTCTTTGGCCAAGGGTGCCGGTGTCTTTCACAAATATCTTTGGGGTATAGAAAGAAGATATAGTATAACGAAAACATATATGAGAGCGAGAGCATGGATATTCGCCAGTTAAGATATTTCTCCGAAATAGTTGAGGCTAAAAGCTTCACTCGGGCGGCCAATCGGGTTCGCATTGCCCAGCCGGCGCTTGGTTTACAGATACGAAAGCTTGAGGACGAGCTTGGGGTAGAATTGCTGCGTCGTCATTCCCGCGGCGTGGAGGCGACCGAGGCAGGGACGGTATTGCTTCGTCATGCGAATGCGATCCTGAAACAGGTCGAACAAGCCCGTCAGGAAGTTATGGACCTGTCCGGCCCGCCACGTGGCGAAATCGTTCTCGGTATAACGCCGACGGCCAGCGCTTTGCTTGCTATCCCGCTTATTCGCGCCTGCCGGGACGCTTACCCGGATATCTCGTTAAACCTGTTCGAGGGCCTAAGCGAGGAAATTATGCGCCGGCTCGACGACAATTCCCTGGACATGGCGTTCACCTACAATCCAGGCGCTGTGACGGGTATTCCGACAGAACCATTGATGGGCGAGGATCTATATCTTGTCGGTGCAGTAGGGGACCAATATCCCGGAGAAACAGTGCCTTTTGCCACTGTTTGCCAACGCAGCCTGATCCTTCCAAGCCGGGGGTTCGGCCTTCGCGACTGGGTTGAGGATATGGCCCGCAAGAAGGACGCTACAATTAACGTTTCGTTCGAAATCGACTCCGTCGCCACGATGCGTGATCTCGTCTCGGGTGGGCTGGGGTGGACTATCCTGCCTTATGCGGTAGTGCAGCAGGCGGTTCAGGCGAACCAGCTGTTTGCATCGCAGATCGTTCGTCCCAAGGTCCCGCGGACGCTGCATTTCGCGTACGCGGCCTCGCATGTGGAAAACAACGCAACCCGAGCGGTGCGCGGGATCATCGATCAGGTTATCGCCGACAGTATTGCGTCAAGCAATGGCCGACTGCGAAGGTCTTAGTTGCTTCACCGATCAAAAGGCCATTGAAATTCGGCATGGAAGCTATTGGGGGAGTGTTTTTAACAGGTTACGCCCAACATAGTAAAAGAGCGTCAACAACATGAAAGGATATTCAGATATGAGCACCAAAACGGTAATCGCCGGCATCGACAAGGTGGTGGACAATTTTTCGAAAAACAATCGCATGCTAAACGAACCGATGACGAAGGGGCGAGCATACACCTTTGTGATGCAGCACCGGTTGAATACGCGGCAGCGCAACTCGGTACTCAAACTTCGGGTGGCGACTAATACGCCTGACTGGGATGTAAAAATGGATATTCTGGAAGCCTGTCATGAAGAGCTTATATCGGACGCGGAACATGGCGACGGACGGCCGCACTGGAAGGTCCTCGAAGATCTTGGGGTCGATTGCGGGATGAGACGCGCGCAGATTAGGAACACGAAACCACTACCGTCGACGCGCATGTGCTGGCGCGCGTGGGAAGGGTTGATGAGCAACCGTCACTGGCTGTTGGGCCTTATGGCGAACACCTGTGCCGAACGGGCGAATATCCCCGGCTACGGCAAGGGCGGGGTGAAGAAAAAGGGTTGGTTCGGCAACGAAAACAGGCGTTGGGGCGAGCTGTTTGACCTGACTCCGGAACAGCGTCTGTTCTTCGGGATGCATTCCGAAGCCGATATCAAGCATTCTGATCTCGGCTGGAAGACCGTGGCGCAGCATGCTGCAAAACTTCATATGGAAGACGATGTTGTCGATGCGTGTGAGGAAAATCTGATCGTGTGGGATTATTACCTCAACGGGATCGCGGATGCTGGTGACGCGCTGGACAAGAAGATGGGCTGGCGTAAGAAGGTCGCCTAGGTCAAAATCAATTTAGTGAAGTCGGGCGGGAGCATGCTTCCGCCCGAACTGCATTTGGGAGCTTGATGTTATGTCGAAACTGATCGTTACCTTTGCCGCCAGCGATTATGAGCATATGCGTGATCTGACGCGCGGGGATATCGAGGCTGAGGGGATCGATCTCAGGTATCTGAATCTGCAGATCGAGGAGACATTCTTCCGGTTCATCAAGTTCCGTGAATGGGATGTCTCCGAGATGTCTTTTGGTAAGTACATCGCGCTTAAATCTCAGGATGACGACAGCGTTACCGGCATTCCGGTCTTTCCTTCGCGTGTTTTTCGCCAGTCTTCGTTGTTTGTGCTGCCGGACAGCGAAATCACGGAAGCGTCCGATCTGCGCGGCAAACGCATCGGTATTCCCGAATGGGCGCAGACCGCTTCGATTTACACGCGTGGGTGGCTCGTCCACAACATTGGTGTATCACTACAGGAAATCGAATGGGTGCAGGGCGGGGTTAATTCCGCGGGTCGCAAGGAGAAGGTTGATCTAAAAATACCGGAAGGCGTTTCCTATACCCCGCGGCAGGACAAATCCCTGACCGATATGCTGTTCGATGGCGAAATCGACTGCATCATGTCGGCGCATCCGCCAACCCCGGTGGAGGAAGGCGAAGACACGATCGTCCATCTCTATCCGAATTACCGAGAGGTCGAGGAACAGTATTATCGCGATACGGGTATCTTTCCGATCATGCATGTGATCGCAATGCGCGGCGATTTCTTTCGCGCAAATCCTTGGGTGGCGACGAATTTGTACAAAGCGTTTGAAGAAGCCAAGAACCGCGCAATGTTCCGAGCGACTGAAATGACGGCGACCCGAATGCCGTTTGCCTGGTGCTATGCAGCCGCGCAAAAGGCGAAAGATCTTTTTGGTGACGATTTCTTCCCCTACGGGATCGAGAAAAACCGCACCACGCTCGAGGCGTTTCTGCAGTACGGTTTCGAACAGGGTGTCTGCCAGCGCAAGGTCGGGATCGAGGAGCTGTTTCCCGAGGAAGTTACGCGGGTCCTGACGGAGTTTCACGTCTGAAAGCCGGACATAGTATGTGCCGAGTTAACCCAGGCATGGAAAAACCTCTGGTTCTTGTCTCTCATGCGCCGCCAGATGAAATCCGCGATGCGGTTGCCAAGCACTTCGGTGACGAGGCGAACGTTCGGTTTCTTCCGGATCTAAGCGGAACGGAGAGAGATGCCGCGCTGCGCAACGCTCGAGCGGTTATTACCTATCATCCGATCCGCGATCTCGGCATCGATGAAATCGCATTGCTGGATAATTGCCAACTGATCCAGTGCTTGACCGCCGGCATCGATTATCTGCCGCTAAGTGAGATGCCGCCGCACATTCCCGTCGCCTATAACGCCGGCGCCTACGCCGAACCGATGTCAGAACACGTCTTAGCAATGGCGCTGGCGGCTTCCAAACGGCTGACTGTCGAACATAGCAATATGAGGGCCGGCGATTTTAACCAGTTTCTGCCGACAAAGAAGATCCGCGGCGCGACATGCGGCGTTCTGGGGTTTGGAGAGACCGGGCGGGAGGTCGCGCGCCTGATGCGTGGCCTGGGTATGCGAATTGAGGCCCTCAATCGCTCCGGAACGACCGACGAAGAGGTCGATTTTATCGGCACGCTGGACGATCTCGATCGCGTAATGGCAGTGGCGGACGTCCTGGTGATCACGTTGGCGCTGACCCGGAATACAGACCGGCTAATACGGTCCGAACATCTCGACCGGCTGAAGCCCGATGCCGTACTTGTAAACGTGGCGCGGGGGGAGATCATAGATGAGGACGATTTGTACCGTCACCTTATTGAAAATCCCTCTTTTACCGCGTGCCTTGAGGCTTGGTGGATCGAACCGGTCCGTCACGGGAAATTCGAGACCAAACATTCGTTTCTCGATCTGCCCAACGTGATCGCGTCGCCCCACAATTCGGCTATGACCGACGACGCGCTTGTAGTTGCGGCAAAGCGGGGTGCTGAGAATGTTTTGCGGATGCTGCGCGGCGAGGGCGCCCGCTTTCTAGCGGGCGACGATGTGAAGATGCTGTAGAAAGCGCCAGCCGACGAGAAACTCTTAATTCTCTTAATTGTCAGCTCGTGCGCAAACCATCCTGTTGCAGCCGATAACATTTATCGGCAATCTGCGCTCAGGTAATCACCAAAAATTATAGATTTGACTACCGAAACGGGATCACAACCTATGCCTTCACTAGTCCAAATGGCCAGCCCCGTCGGCGCCCTGCTGAGGGATCGCGGCCAGACCGTGTCGGTCTCCGAGTCCGCGGCGGGAGGTCTCATTTCTGCGGCGTTGCTGTCCGTGCCGGGCGCTTCCGCCTATTTCATCGGTGGCGGGTCTGTCTACACC
>JAYYZV010000167.1:0-18522 GCA_036339975.1 Pseudomonadota bacterium
ATGGAAAAGATTATACTGCCTACCGTCGCCGGCATGAAGGCCGATGGGAAACCATATCAGGGCGTGTTATATGCGGGGCTGATGTTGACCACCGAAGGGCCCAAACTGGTTGAATACAACGTCCGCTTCGGCGACCCGGAATGCCAAGTCCTTATGACCCGCCTGATGTCAGACCTGGTACCGGCGCTAATTGCCACCTGCGACGGTGAGTTAAATGATTTCAACCTCCGATGGTTTGACGAAGCAGCGTTAACCGTCGTGATGGCAAGTAATGGATATCCAAACGATTATAAAAAAGGATCCATAATACGTGATCTTGAAAAGGCGGAAAAAATTGCTGGGACGCTTTTGTTCCATGCCGGAACTGGGACCAGCGATACCGGCGAGATCGTAGCAACCGGCGGACGTGTCCTCAATGTGACAGCCAACGGTAAGTCAATAAAGGAAGCGCAGGAGCGCGCCTATAGGGCGGTAGACCGGGTCGACTGGCCGGGCGGGTTCTGCCGCCGGGATATCGGATGGCAAGCAACCTAGAGGGTAGCGTCTTTCATGGGCCGTTTGCGAGATTCGTGTCGGGCTAGCCAAGTCGAGCCGGCAACAATCAGCGCACCACCCAGCCATATCCACAGACCGGGAAATTCCGCAAACATGAACCAGCCAACTATTGCCGCCCAGACTAACCGAGCAAAAACGACTGGCTCCACCGCAGAAATATCGGCAATCTTATAGGCCGTCGTCAAAAGCATGTGTCCGCAACTCCCCGAAAACCCGATGGCGATCATGAACAAAAGCTGGACCAGCGTCGGCGTTTGCCAAACGAAAAACAGCGCAACCCCGGACGGCACCATCATCGTTAGCGACAGATAAGCAACGATCGTAGACGGCTGATCCGTCCGGGAAAGCGACTTTGCGATCAGTTTGGAGCAGGTTACGAAAAACATGGAAACGATTACCAAGATCATTCCAAAATTGATTTCTTGAAACCCAGGGCGGATGATTACCAACGCGCCGACAAACCCGATGGCAAGTGCGATCCAGCGGGGGCCCTGCACGTTTTCTCCCAGAATGAACATGGCCCCCATGGCAACGAACAGCGGGCCCATAAGCGAGAGCGCCGTCGCATCTCCGAGCGGCACCATACTTAGTGCAGTAAACCACAGCAGTAGCGACGCCCCGTTGAACAGACCGCGGATGAGATGAAGTGGCAGCCGGGATGTGCGGAGGACGGACAGGCGCGTGCGAAACAGGATGGGCGCAAAGAACAAAAAACCGAAGAACGCGCGAAAAAACGCGATCTCCATAGCATCTAGGTCGCGCGACAGCAGTCGGACAGAACCATGCATCGTTGCAAAGAATGCTCCAGACGCGATAGCAAGGATGATGCCGCGGACAGTCGGCGAGACATTCTCCATCTCCTCAACCATGCGGATGGGGTTTTTGAACTGCATTGTCACCCAAATACGCAGGTGATCGTTAACGCGTCAAATCTCATCATATAGCCCCTTCCCCCTTAGCGATTGAACGGTGTAAGACTGGACAGAATTCAGGAGAGGATACTGATGCGAACGAATAAAATCATAGAAGCGTGGAATGAAGGACGTGCTGCAGTGAACGTATTCCTGAGCACCCCCAGCTCATTCACGGCGGAAGTCATGGCGTCTCTGGGCTGGGACGGGGTGACCGTGGATATGCAGCACGGCGTCAACGATTACAGCGATTTGGTCCCGATGTTTCAGGGAATGACGCGCTACGATCCCGCGCCCATGGTCCGCGTCCCATGGAACGATCCAGCCATCGTCATGAAATCTTTGGATGCCGGTGCCTATGGCGTCATTTGCCCAATGATAAACACGGCGGAAGAATGCGAACGCTTCGTCGGCGCGTGCCGGTATGCCCCTAAGGGATATCGTTCCACCGGTCCAATACGGGCCGTTTTCTATGCTGGTACGGACTATCACGATCACGCCGATGAAACAGTTCTTACCTTCGGCATGATTGAAACTCAGGAAGCCGTAGATAATTTGGACAGTATCTGCGCGGTACCTGGGCTTGATGCTGTTTATATTGGTCCGTCCGACCTATCTGTGTCCATTGGAGGTGGTCCCGGTGGTGATCAACGTACACCGGAAGTAATGGACCGCATCGATCAAACGCTCGAAGCGGCCCACAGGAATGGGATCAAGGCCGGAATTCATTCAATGTCTTCGGAATATGCAAACGAAATGGTGGATAAAGGTTTCGACCTAGTTACGCTTTCAAGCGATTTCAGACATATGATCGCAAGCGCTAACGCGATGCTAGCCGCCACAAAACTAACCTGTGACTGACTTTAGAGAGAGGAAGCGAGGGCGATGAAAAAAACGTTTGATCGGCAAAAGGAAAATATCGGTAACGTCATCGCACTCGAACATATTAATATCTGCGTTCCCGATCAGCGGCTAGCAACGCTTTTCTACGTTAGCGGGTTAGGGCTGACCCGCGACCCTTATCTGGTGACTAGCGTTACGAATATGTGGGTGAATATCGGCCGCAATCAGTTTCATATGCCAACTAGAGATCCCATGATTGTAAGAGGAACGATAGGGATCGTTATCCCCGAACGCCACAAAATTATTAAGCGGCTGAAGACAGTGAAAAAGGCGCTTAAAGATACAAATTTCTCATTCAAAGCAGAAAAAGGGTACGTAGCTGCAACCTGTCCGTGGGGAAACCGCTTTCGAATATACTCTCCTGGAAAACGCTTCGGTCGTATGGCGCTGGGCATTGCCTTTATTGAATTCGACGTCCCCCAAAATACTGCCAAAGGAATTGCCAAGTTCTATCGGGAGATCGTTTCCGCTCCTGCGAGAATTGGCCGTTCAGGCAGCGTCGCAGCTCATGTTCAAGTCGGAGATGGACAAGAACTTATATTCCGCGAAACCACCAAAGAGGTCCCAGCATTCGATGGTCACCATATCCAGATTTATATCGCGGATTTTTCCGGCCCATATGAAAAACTATGGAAACGAGGGTTGATTTCCGAAGAAAGCAGTCAGTATCAGTACCGATTTGAGGAAATTGTCGATCCTGATACCGATGAAGTTCTATACACTCTCGATCATGAAATGCGATCTCTCACACATCCTCTTTTTGCTCGGCCACTTGTAAACCGCAACCCCGACCAGACCAACAACTCCTTCGGGGCTGGGCACGAAAATCAATCCTGGGCTTTACCTTACTCAGGTTAGATGGCCCTTATTTCATTTTTGAGCCGCTGGCTCATTCTGCCGCGTCAGCCACGGTATCTGTCTCCGCGTCGATCATGGCCTCTAACATCCTAATAGCCTGCATCGCGGCACCGTCATGATTGATGTCGACGCGCGGATGCGTAGTACCGCTATCCATATTCCTCTGCTGAAGCCCAATAATCCATAGGTCCTCCGAGAACGCCTCGTGGGTAGATTCAACGAAAAGATCAGTAATCCAATCCTCATCAATCCGGAAGTCTCGGGCCTGGGCCCAGAAATAATGGGCCGTATCCTCAGTTTCCGGCGTGATCGCATTCAAATTGCGGTACCCAAATCCCTGCGACCGGTCGCCATCTACCGCACCAGTGTTAGCCCGCGCAGCTCCAACATCCAACTTAACAAATGCCGGGGGCGTCCAGGTTACATGCTGCCAGCGGTCAACCTTTTCATTCGGCTCGAATCTTCCCAGTTTCTGAAACATGTTCGACACCGGAGAATTCATTATCCAACGGGTGAGGGTGACCGACCCACTGTCCCGTTGGAACTTCATCTGCTCCTCGGCAACAGCGCCGGTTCCGAGCGTAGTCGCGTGCACATAAGACAGATGCGAGAGTTCCATTAAGTTCTCAATCAAAAGCTTGTAATTGGCTTTTAAGTGCATCCTCTCACCTTTGGCACGCCATTCCGGATCGTCCATCCAGTGAAAATCCTCTATCTCGTCCGGGTTCGCGAGGGCCGGTTCTCCCATCCACACCCAAATCCACTGATAGCGTTCCACAACCGGATAAGACCGTACCCGACACCCCGGCGGGATGGTCGTCTGTCCTGGCACCCGGACGCAATCCCCAGCCGCGTCGTATTCCAGGCCATGATATGGGCACTGTATATTGTCACCCACCAGCTTGCCTGACGACAGCGGCGCATGCCGGTGTGCGCATTTGTCGGCCAGTACCACTGGCGTCCCGTCCTCTTGGCGAAAGAACACGACAGGCTCGTTCAGAAGTGTGCGCCGCAGCAGGTTCTGGCGGCCTACCTCAGTGCCCCAAGCAGCAACATACCAAGCGTTTCTCATAAACATCGGTTCGCTCTCCGTCTTTCCGACGATTTAAAGATAGTAATTATTTCAGGTAACCACAAACGCGAATCCGAAAACCTCTATGTTCCGCGATAGTTCGTTTTTCAATCCGGTCGGTCAGATATTATAGATATCAATCGGACCGACGACCCGGTCATCATGGATAAATATTTTCTTGCGTACAATTCTCAGGCCATCGCACGTCGGGCGAAGCCTGTATTCATAGATTCCGCCCCGAGATATTCGGCCTCGCACACGCACATAACTGCGCACCATCCATGTAGCAGACACTTCAATCAGACCGTCCCGCTCACCATGGTTCAAGACGTTGGTCACTAGGTGCGAAGTATGGGGTAGCGGCTCCGTCGCATATGAGTCCTCTCCCTCTATCCGGAAGATGCGCGCGTCCAGCCCAGCCCTGTCCATATACATCAGGCTGACCTCGTTATCGGGATCATTAGTCCAACCTTCGTCGCCCACCATTGCCGGCGCCCAATAAATGGCATCAGCCGCATACATTTCGAGCCAGTCATCCCATCTTTTGTTATCCAGACACCATGCCTCTCGGTATAGAAATTCGGTAACTTCCTGGTTATTGATATTCATACCGAAAGCCGCGCTGCCCATTCGCGCCAGAATGCGAAAAACGGAGTTTCCACTTCCCGCCCCGGGTTACTATTGAGGGGCGTGACGCCCAGTTCCCGGGCTGCCGGGTCCGCGCCGTCGACAAGCGTTTTGTTCCCGAGAGCCAGATCGTTCCAACCCTCGTATATCGCCTCGGAACCAATGTGCGCACCTTCCATGGCCCGCACATCGTCCGGCACCGCCAAGCTCGCGGGGAAAAAGAAATCCTCGTATTTCCGAATTCGGGCACGACGGGCATCGGCAGCTTCCCCTTTCGGCGCGACGCACCAGGTCTCGATTTCTGTCATACCGACAGATACAGGCCGCCACACGCGTATGCAGGTTGACGCAACATCATTCAGCAAAAGATTGGGAAACACGGTAACCGTCCGGCCGCGCTCTAACATCCACTTTACCTTAGCTTCGTCATATTTCTGCAACAGAGCGTCGCGTTGCGGCCACGACGGTCCGGCCTCAGGGTTCCCACGATCAGCCCAGTTGATCATGTGCCCGTTACCCACATCGTAGCCACCGGAACCGATCTTACCGAGACTAAGAATTCGGCTGGCTTCCGTCTTCGCCATAATATCGCCCCCGTCGGGCGCCAGCGTTTCGCGATAGCCGACAGTATTCGCGAAGTTTCGATGGACAGTTGCAACATGGTAGCCATCTGTCGAGTTTTCAGTCTGAAATTTCCAGTTGGCCTCCATGATATACCGGCTTTCGCCCCGCAGGATTTCCATACCTTGTGGCGCCTGGTCGGCTAGCAAGTCGATAAAGGGCAACGCGCCTCCCAAAAAGTCCTCCAACGGCGGCGCCTTCGCATCCAGACAGCCGAATAGAAACCCCTTGTAATCCGAGAACTGCTCAATCGGACGCAGAGCGGTGCCCATTCGATCAAGATCGGTGGCCCGATATGCTTCATCACCGCCACGGACCAACGTGCAGGCGCCTTGTGTATTGAAACACCAGCCATGATACCGGCAGGTAATCGTCTTTGTGTTTCCGGACAATCGCCCGGTCAGCTTTGAACCACGATGACTGCAAGCATCATAAAAACATCTGATTTCGCTATCGCTGCCTCGAATCGCGAATACAGGATGGGTACCCAGCCGTGTCGCGATGAAATCGCCGTGTTCCGGCACTTGGCTTTCGTGGCCAACATAAAGCCAGCAATGGTCAAAAATACCGTTCATTTCCCGTTTGAAGGTCTGCGGATCGTTGAACGCTGCCCGTTTTACACGAAAAACGTTTTCCTCTGGTCTATCGTCAATCATGTGATGTTTAAACGGCATCGAGACCCTCAATGAAGCTGCAGGTCATCGTTTGCCAATGGCTGGTAGCGAGTCAACCAGCGATCGACCGACGTCAGATCCCGCGAGGCAGATAAAAAGAATAACTCAACCCCAGCCCAATACCTACAAACCGTCTCTAAATAAAGGTGGCACGGCAATCACATATTTATCCAAGAGACATTCAATCGAAGAATACTGCCGGTCGCAGCCCGTCAGTGCGCATCTTGTTACCGCATACGCCCATGTCCACGATGCAGGCCCCTGCACTGGCGTCCATCCTAGATTGACGCTAAACCTGAATGACAAAAAACAGTGCTTGGGGAAACTTTAATGAGTGGTTCCGAAATAAAACGCGGACCAGCCGTATTTCGCGATATTCGTGGCTGGATCGATGCATTGCGCGATGCTGACGAACTGGAAGAGATCAAGGGTGAAGTCGACTGGGACGTAGAACTAGGCAATATCATTCGCATGATGCAGGGAAGCGGTGACGGACCGGCCTTTCTGTTCTCTAATATCAAAGACTACAATGATCCGGACGCCCTCTGTTCCCGTGTTTTCACGGGAGGACATGCCAGTTATTCGCGGATCGCAATGATGTTTGGGCTGCCGCGGGACACCCCGGCGCGGGAATTAGTCCGGATATGCCGAACGATATTTCAGGAGCGTATAGAACCGCGTACTGTTAAAGACGGCCCCGTTAAAGAAAATATTCTTACCGGGGATGATATTGACCTCCTAAAGTTCCCAGTACCGAAATGGAATCGGCTAGATGGTGGCCGTTATGTACTCACCTATGCTGGGTGCGTCACAAAAGACCCAGATACGGAGGTCCATAATGTCGGTATCTATCGTGGTATGGTGGGTGGGCCCGCGGAAATTCCAGTTTTACTCTGGCGAGCGCAGCACTGGGGTGGTCATTTCTCTAAACACCAGCAGTCCGGCAGCGAGATGCCGGTTGCCTACGTTATCGGCTGGGAACCCTCTCTCGGCTTTACCGCTGGTGCGCCTGTCCCGCGTAGTATTTCCGAGTACGATGTCATGGGCGCCATCCGGGGAGAACCGGTTGATCTCGTTGATTGCGAGACCGTCCCGCTGAAAGTGCCTGCCTCCGCAGAAATTGTCATCGAAGGGTGGATTTCAACGGATCCTTCGACATTTACCGAAGAAGGACCTTACGCGGAATTCACCGGCTTCTATGCTCCCGAAAGATCCAAAAAACACACGACCCGTGTAACAGCGATAACACACCGCAACGATCCGATTTTTCGCGGGACCGTCGAAGGCGCTATTCCGGGAAGTATCGGCGAAAACCCGATCATGAGTTCTATACATCGGTCGGCAGTCGCATGGAATGCACTCGAAAGCGCTGGTGTGCCAGGCGTAGTCGACGTCTTCGGCCATCCGATACAGGCGGCCGTCAATCTAAACGTCTCCATAAATCAAACATATCGCGGTCAGGCAAAACAGGTTGCCGCCGCTCTGTGGGGGGACTCCTCCTCCCACGTCCGATATAAACATGTCACCGTCGTTGACGAAGATATCGACGTTCATGATTACGAAGCCGTCGATTGGGCACATGCGTGGCGGGTCCACGGGGGTGAGGGGGATATCCTAATCTATCCGGCTAACTGGGGTGCGGGTTTGGACCCCAGCGTTCGGCGACGTGACGCCAACGTGCATCTATTCGGGACAGGAAAATGGTCCCGCGTTCTAACCGACGCGACTATCAACCTTGATTACGAGCCGGAAAGAGACGGACAGCGATATCCGCCAACGGTTTGTCCTTCAGACGAGGACATTGCATCCATTGAAGAACGGATGGAATCATTGGAACTCAGCGGCAAGTGGAAGCCGCACCTTTCATCCAAAACGTAGGTGCTCATGCAGTAGTTGCATAGGGTTATGAACGGCCGACGATTGACTTAGATCCCGGCTATCGCGAAAACCGGGGAAGACTAGAAATTCTAGCATTTCCACCAAAATAATAGCGTAAAGTCAGACAGCAGAAACGGAGCGTAAAAAATGTCTAACGAAGTCGGTGCTATGCATAACAAAATCGTCCCACGACAGTTTGGCGATCTGCGAGGGTGGATTGACGCGCTTCGCGATGAAGGCGAGTTGCAGGAAATTGATGTCGAGGTGGACTGGGATTGCGAACTGGGTACGGTTGCTAGAAAGACCTTCGGTCAAGGGCATGGTCCGGCGCTGTTGTTTAACAACATTACCGGCTATGGCGATGGCGACGACGTGTATTCTCGTAAAGTGTTTACCGGAGGGCTGTCGAATTACAAACGCGTCGCGATGATGCTGGGCCTACCGAAGGACGCACCGGTGCGTGATCTGGTCTTAGCTACCCGGCATTTTCTTCAGCAACGCGTAAAGCCGGTTGAAGTTAAAGAAGGAAAGGTCAAAGAGAACATCGTTACGGGTGAGGATGTAGATATCTACAAAGTGCCGGTGCCACGCTGGCATCGAGAAGATGGTGGCCGCTATATCAACACCTATCAAGCAACTATCACTATGGACCCGGATACGGGACAGCACAATCTCGGCATATACCGCGGGATGTTAGGGCAGAAAGATACTCTACCAGTCCTACTTTGGCGCGCGCAGAACTGGGGCGTTCACTTCCAGAAATGGGCTGATCGAGGAATGAAGATGCCAGTAGCCCATGTATATGGCTGGGAACCGTCGCTACCCTACTGCGCGTCAGCGCCTATCCCAACCGGTGTGTCAGAGTACGAAGTTATGGGCGCGATCCGCGGCGCTCCTGTAGAACTGGTGAAATGCGAGACCAGTGACCTAATGGTGCCGGCCAACTGTGAGATGGTCATTGAAGGTTTCATCGACCCAGACCCGGAAACCTTCGAAATGGAGGGACCTTTCGGCGAATATACTGGATATTTCGGCGGAGATCAGGGGCCGAAGCACGTTACCAAGGTAACGGCGGTCACCTATCGCAATGATTCCATTCATCGTGGGACCCTTGAGGGAACGCTGCCGAAGATGCTCAACGAAAACTCAATCACGAGTTCGGTCCAACGGGCGGGCGTCGCGTGGAACGTTCTAGAACGCGCTGGTGTACCAGGTATTACTGATGTGCACTGCCCAGCCGCGAATAACGGTACTACTCTGATGATCCAGATGAACCAGACTTATCGGGGGCAAGCCAAACAGGCCGCCGCCGCCGTCTGGGGATCAAACTCCGCACACCTTCGGTACAAGAACATATGGGTGGTGGACGACGACATTGATATCCACGATTACGCCTCGATGGACTGGGCATTCGCTTATCGCGTGAATGCTGCCGAAGACGATATTGTCTTTTTCCCCGGTTCGTTTGGTTCGCTGCTCGACCCATCGACTAGACTGCGGGATCGGGATCCTATGAAGTTTGGGACGGGCAAATGGTGCCGCGTATTAATAGACGCGACGATCAACCTAGATTTTGACTTGGAAGACCAATATGACGGCGAACGCTATCCGAAGACCGTCCACCCTCATAAGGAAGATATGGATAAAGTTGTTTCACGGTGGGAAGAATACGGTTTCCCCTTAGAAAATGACTAATCCGGCTTTCTGGCAACGCTAGCGTCGGCGATCGAAGAATGATTTTAATAACTCGGCGGCATCAGTCTCTCCGATGCCGCCGTAAACTTCCGGGCGATGATGACAAGTTTTTTGATTGAATATCCGTGGACCATTCTCAACACCGCCGCCCTTCTTATCTGATGCCCCAAAATAAAGCCGCCGAATGCGTGAAAAGGAAATCGCCGTAGCACACATAGGACATGGCTCGAGGGTGACGTAAAGATCGCAATGATTTAGGCGGGTTTCACCGATAATCTGCGTTGCCGATTTTATCGCTACCATTTCGGCGTGGGCTGTCGGGTCCCTCCATTCCTCAACCCGGTTTCCCTCACTTGCGACAATTTCTCCGGAACGGCAATCGACGATCACGCAACCGACTGGCACTTCTCCCCGGTCAGCAGACCGGGATGCCTCTTGCAGAGCAACCCCCATGAAACTTTTGTGAGCCCTGCGGCTTTCCGATGTCATCCGGCCAACGTCCTCGCCCTCTAACTAGGGGTCAAGCAATAAGAAGTCGTCTCGTCTTTGGTGGAACTTTCTAACCGATAAAGAATTACCGAAACAGTACAACCTGGGAACTGACTCGAACCCTGAAACGGGATTTTGGAGAATGGCGCACGTGCCAGAATTGATTATACTCTCGGCAGTTCGTGGCTTTAGGTTTGGAAAGACACCGATTATTTCGATCTGTGGGATAAGAAAAAAGCCAAATATTGCGCTAACCGATGGGAATGTGGGATGAACCTTCCGGCGATAGGCATCACACTAGATTCAGAATACCCGGGAGGTTATTCGAAATTTCCTTGGTACGCAGTTCGCGAAAATTACGGAACTGCCGTCGCGGCTGCCGGCGGACTGCCGATAATGCTACCTCACGAGACAGACCATATCGATAGATACCTAGACCTGGTCTCGGGTGTGGTGGTTACCGGCGGTGCATTTGATGTAGATCCTGCACTCTTCGGCGCAAAGTCAAAACACCCATCAGTCATTGTTAAGGCACATCGCACGAATTTCGAATGGGCAATAACGGAGGGGGCGCTTTCCCGCAACATACCAATCCTCGGCATTTGCGGAGGTCAACAGCTGCTCAATGTCGTCTTGGGTGGCACCTTAATCCAGCATATACCGGATGAAATAGAAAATTCTGTGGCACACGAGCAACCAAATCCGAGAGACCAAGCGGGACATGATGTCCAAGTAATGAAAAATACACTGCTTCACAGAATATCGGGGAATACCGATCTGTCCGTGAATTCCGCTCATCATCAGGCTGTGAAAGATGTGGCAAACAACGTCATTGTAAACGCCGTTGCCCCGGATGGGGTTATAGAAGGCATCGAATCCGAGGACTACGCATTTTGTCTCGGTGTGCAGTGGCATCCCGAATTTTCCATAGATCCAGCAGATTCAAAAATATTCAGAGCATTTACCGAAGCTGCCGCGAGCTACCGATGACGGAACTATCTAACGAACGGATTGCAAAACGACTTTCCCGGGCCGGAATTTGTTCCCGCCGGGAGGCAGAGCGCTGGATCTCCGAAGGCCGAGTTATCGTGGATGGTGAAAAAATATCCAGGCCCGGGACACTGGTGACAGCCGCATCTATCATACTCGTGGACGGAAAACCCGTGGATACGCCACAAGCTACCCGCTTGTGGCGTTACCACAAACCCTCCGGCTTATTGTGTACCAACAAAGACCCTGAAGGGCGCGATACGATTTTCGACAAGCTACCACGACATCTACCACGTGTTATGACCGTTGGTCGGCTAGATTTCGACTCAGAAGGTCTTTTGTTACTTACCAACGATGGTGGCTTGGCTCGGCGACTTGAACTGCCCGAAACCGGTTGGATACGCAGATACCGGGTGCGGATGTTCGGAATTCCTGGCGAAAATGATATTGCCGCGCTCAAGAAAGGTGTTGCGATCGGAGGCATGAAATACGGTTCGATCGATGCGGTATTGGACAGCAGTAAAGGCTCCAATGCCTGGTTGACGGTATCTCTCCGGGAAGGCAAGAACCGTGAAATCCGAACAGTATTCGAGCATCTGGGGTATTCTGTGAATCGGCTTATCAGAACCGCTTATGGCCCGTTTCAGCTCGGAAGACTAGATCGCGGCGCCGTTGAAGAGGTACCGCGACGCGTTCTTAAAGATCAAATCGGGACAGGACTGACTAATGCGGATCGTCGCCGGCAGGCATAGAGGCCGAAAAATCGCAGCGCCCGACAGTATGGAGATACGGCCCACGTCGGATAGGGTGCGGGAATCCGTGTTTAATATCCTCAAGCATGGGGACTTGGGAAAGGGCGGCGTATCCCCACTGACCGGAGCGCGGGTTCTTGATGCATTCTGTGGGACCGGCGCCTTCGGTCTGGAGGCGCTGAGCCGCGGTGCCGAACACTCCACTTTCCTCGATATCAGCAACACGGCGCTGGATATATGTCGTGAGAATATAATAGCACTCAACGAACAAACTCGAACCGATCTACTTCGGACTGATTGCCTTAAATCTGTTTGCCACGCCGAACCTTACGACCTTGTATTTATAGATCCACCATATAGTGCGAATTTAGCGCAACCGGCGATAGTGAATTTAATGCGCAGCGGCTGGATCTCCGACGAAGCAGTTTGCGTGATCGAAACTGGGCCGGACGAAGCACTCAATATCGCGGATGCTTTTACACTTCTAGAAGACAGGAAATACGGCAAAACACGCATTAGAATATCCAGATACGTCAAGGCAAACTAACTCGTCAAAAAAAGCACCGGTCGGAGATAATTATACCTTGGCGACTCCGTTATATTTATAGCGTACTTACAAGCAAAAAACGGCGAACTTAGCCTAGCGGCGTCCGAACAAACGCTCGATATCGGTTAATTCAAGCTCGACATATGTTGGGCGACCGTGATTACACTGCCCAGAATGAGGCGTTGATTCCATATCGCGGAGCAGCGCGTTCATTTCTTCGGATGTTAGCCGTCGCCCCGCCCTGACGCTGCCGTGACAAGCCATAGTAGAACAAATATCTTCAAGTCGTTCCTTTAGAGCGAGGCCGCTACCAAATTCCTCTATATCATCAGCAAGGTCTCGCAGCAGTCCAGAAATATCTGAATGGCCGAGAAGAGCTGGCGCTTCACGGACTACAACCGCGCCCGGCCCGAATTTCTCGATTTTCAGTCCGAGTTCGGAGAACTCGTCGGATTTCTCGCACAGCCGATCTACTGCTGCCTCGTCTAGCTCAACGACTTCCGGGATCAGTAACCCCTGAGTTTTAACACCTCCATTAGAGAGCCCGCTTTTCATGCGTTCGTAAACTATCCTTTCATGCGCTGCGTGCTGATCCACTATCACAAGACCAGTTTCGTTTTGTGCAACGATATAAGTTTCGTGCACCTGCGCGCGCGCAACGCCCAGCGGATAGGAATTCATGGGAGCGACCGATGATGACAAGCTTTCCTCAACGATATCCCGTATCGATGGTCGGTCAAAATCATCAAATACTTTTACCGCCGGCGGCGCCTGATGGCCGCCGCCGCTTTCGGGAAACGAACGACTTAAGGAATCTCGAAATATTGGTCGAGAACCACCGTGTTGCCCGGGCTTAAACGCCCCAAGTGCGGCCTGAGAAACGGTTGTGGATGCACGGTGCCCCGCACTCTCTAGCGCCCGCCGCAGTCCGCCAACGATAAGTCCTCGAACGATCGCAGCATCTCGGAACCTGACCTCTGTTTTTGCCGGGTGTACGTTTACGTCAACTGACAAGCTCGGCACTTCGAGAAACAGCGCAACCATCGGGTGCCTATTTCGTGCCAAGAAATCCTGGTATGCGCCACGCACAGCGCCGATCAGCAACCTGTCTTGAACCGGCCGGCCGTTTACGAAAAGATACTGTGCGCGGGAGTTCCCACGGTTTAGGGTCGGCAGACCGGCGTAGCCGGTTAGGGCTAGCCCGTCCCGTTCCGACGAAACCGCGACAGCATTGTCGGCAAAGTCCCGACCCATAATCATGGAAAGGCGATCTAGCCGCGCGGTGAGAAGGTCACCCTGCGCCATTTCAAAACGAAACCGGATCCGATCTTCGTCAGACAGCGAAAATGCGATCCCGGGATGTGCCATGGCCAATCTCTTGATCGCGCTAGAAGCATGGTCGATTTCTGTACGAGAAGTTTTGAGAAACTTAAGACGGGCCGGTGTAGCATAGAATAAATCACGTATTTCCACCCGGGTTCCCCCTCCGAGCGCTGCCGGTCGAATTTTTCCCTTCTCCCCACCACGTACTTCAATTTGCCAGGATTCATTAGCCCCATCTTCACGGGTCGCAATCATCAGACAGGCTACCGCGCCGATAGAGGGTAATGCCTCCCCCCTAAACCCGAGGGTGCGTATATCAACAAGGTCATCATCAGGAAGTTTTGACGTCGCGTGTCTTTCAACCGCTAGAGAAAGCTCCGCCTGTGACATGCCGCATCCATCATCTGTCACCAATATCAGTCGGCGACCGCCACCTTCAAGCACCACGTCAATCCGGCGGGCGCCGGCATCAATGGCATTCTCGACAAGCTCCTTCACCGCCGCCGCGGGACGCTCAATCACCTCGCCGGCAGCGATACGATTTACGAGGTTTTTCGGAAGGAGTCTGACGGCCATGTCAGGTTGCTCCCGCCAAATACTCACGGGTAAGAGTTTTTCCTTCTTCCACCGCTGGCTGATTGTAGGGATCGACCCCTATCAAATGAGCAGTGATGACCGTCTCGAGCATGAAGTGCATCATCAACGCACCCATCGAAGTCTCATCCACCTCAGGAAGGTGCAGTGACCTAGTGTGGCGCCCGTTATTGGCGAGGGTCTCCGCTGTCGCCCTTCCTGCCGCCGCGAATAGATCTCCTATAGTCCGGTTTGTTAGGTAAGATAGGCCCTCAAACTCGGCCGCCGCATTGGGCAATACCGGGCCCTTACCAACGGTATCGGTCAGGACAAGCGTATACATCTTGTCTGTCGGACCATCGAGATAAAGCTGCGCCTGGCTATGCTGATCCACCGTTCCGATCGCCCGAATGGGCGTCGTTCCTTCACCCGATTTTCCAAGGCTTTCGGCCCACAACTGGCGATACCAGAGACCAAAGTCGGCCAGCCTGTCGCAATAAGACATCAGGACAGTTATTTTGGCTGCCTTGGTTCGTTCCAATCCTACGGAGACAGCTGCCCCGTCCGCAGGCGCAAATTCGGTCGACGCGTCGTCAGAGATGGACCCTAAGACCCCAGACGCTCCGGCGCGTATCGCCTTAATGTCCAACCCGGCTATGCACGCCGGCAACAAGCCCGTCACCGACAGAGCTGAGTACCTGCCGCCAACACCGGGATCATGATCCAAGATCCGGCACCCGATGCTCTCAGCCATCTCGGAAAGGGGGCTGGGGCTGGGCTCCGTGACCACTACGACGTGCTCCGCAGCCTGTTCAGAAGTTAAATTCTTCTGCAAAACGCTCCATAACACAGCGAACTGGGTAATCGTCTCCGTTGTCGAGCCAGATTTAGAAATTACGAGGATCCCGGTCTTGGTCCAGTCTGTCTCGCTAATCAGAAGATCAAAAGTATGCGGATCCACGTTATCGAGGAAAGACACCTTGGAACCATCAGTGGGACCAGAGTTATCTAACGACCTAAGCGCACACAGCGTGCGGCCGCCGAGAGACGAACCACCAGTACCAAGGACGATCACGTTATCGAACTTTTCACGAAAAAAAGCCGACACCTCCTCTATAATCGCCAGGTCTTCTTGTCTGCTGGCAAAATCCAGAAATGGTAGGCTTCCCTTTCCTACCAGCGTGCCAAGGCGGCTCAGAAATGGGACCGTTTTCTGCCGATAGTCCTCAAAGACGACCCGGTCGATGCCTCCATCGCCGATCTCGGATGCGAAACAGTCTGTAATATTCTGCGTGTAAGACATACTTCTCCAGCCCTACTGATCAGCCAACATAGGTCATGCTGCCGAATCAGGAAAAGATCGTGTAACCCCAGAATTACGCGGCTGTGGATAAGTAGACAGCGCCACCGGGTCGCGCAGAGACGCGCTATATAGAAGCCGTTTCACCGGACCGATTGGATACCCTCGGGCTCACCAACGATGACGGCAGTCAATTTACTGACATCATACAAACGACGGGCGACCCGGTTGGCATCTTCAAGTGTCACGTCGCTGATCAACGACGGACGTTTAAAGATATAATCTATACCAAGGTTGGATATCTGGATCCCGACCAGAAGTTTCGAAAGACCTCTACTGGAATCCATACGGAGCGGGAATGAACCGTTCGAATAAGTTTTCGCGTCTGCTAGCTCTTTTTTTGTGATGCCCTTTTTACTTAGTCTGTCCCACTCCCGCTTGACGACCCTAAGAGATTCTCCGGCCTGTGAATTTTGAGTCGCCACACCACCGATAATTAAGGCGGAACTCTCCATTGGACGCAAATATGCGTAAACGGAATAAGCTAGGCCCCGCTTCTCCCGGATCTCTTCATACAGACGGGAACTAAAACCACCCCCGCCAAAAATCCTGGTAACGAGAAGCGCAGCGTACCAATCGGGATCCTCACGCTTGATCCCCACGTGTCCAAAGGTCAAGACACTCTGGGGTATCGTTTTCTTTATAACTACCGTTCTACCAGGCCCTGCAGGTGTCGCCTTCGACACATAAAATGTGGGACCCGATTGCGGAAGATAAGAAAACACCTCATCTAGACGCAGCTTCAGCTCGGCTTCTGAGATGTCTCCAACAACGCCTATCAACAGACGGTCGCGTGTGAATCGTTGTGATACAAACGACCTCAGGTCGGTTTGGGTTATGGTCGAGAGACTATTCTCTGTGCCGTCGGCGGGTCGGGAATATGGATGCCCAGAGAATACCGTCTCCAACCATGCCCGGTCCAATATGCGTCGAGGGTTTTCGACATTCCGTCGCAACGAAGCGATTAGCTGCCCGCGGATCCTCTCGACAGGCTTTTCATCAAATCGTGGGCTAGTCAAACTGAGTTTTAAGAGATTAAAGGCTTTGTCTTTATTGGCCGACAAGGTTCTAAGACGGCCACTGTAATGATCCCGACCAACAGAGAAAGACAACTGAGCAGCAATCTCTTCGAGTTTTTTCTGGAAGTCGGCGGATCGGATTTCCCCAGCACCTTCATCAAGCAAAGCAGAACTCATTTCTGCCAGCCCTTCCCTACCCTCAGGGTCCGTCACGGACCCGGCGCCGCGAAAGACGAAGTTCATCGCAATCAACGGAACCGATTTATCTGGCACGAACCAGGCAACGACGCCCTTATTGGAAACAACCTTACGGATTTCCATCCCCTGGACATCGTCACTGCAAGAGAGACCCACGATGGCGGCAATAAAAAAAACACCCAAGCGGCTATTCATCTATCACCCTTTGGCAAGAGTACGCTGGTTACAGATCTTTTGACATCGAATACGGTGCGCGCCGCCTCCACGACCTGGTCAACGGTGACGGCGGCAATACGATCCGGCCATGCTTCCACGTCCGCTATCGTTTGGCCTTGAGTAAATGCCTGACCAATTGCATTTGGTCCTGCCGTGAGCCCGTCGCGGGCATATATCGCTTGCGCTGCAATCAGTTTCTTCGCGCGCTCGATCTCTTGAATTTTGAAGCCTTCTTCAATCCCAACCCTGAGTTCATGAAACAGCGCCTTCTCTAAGGCGACGATATTCCCGCCCGCCCTCGGGCTGGCATAGATACCGAATTCTCCGTAATCGAGCCCATCCCCGCTGTACCAGGCTCCCGCTGACGATGCTATGCCAAGTTCGACGACAAGTTTCCGGTATAACAGGCTGGTGGTCCCTCCCCCGAGGACTTGGGCAAGTACTTCAAGCGGATAGGCGATTTTGTTCTTACCGGTGGAATAGCTGGGCGCAAGATACGTTCTGGAGATAGCCGGTAGTTTTATACGCGCATTGCGGAGTTCGACGCGCCGAGACGCCCGGTGCGGTGGTTCCTTGGGTCTAACCCGCGGCGGTACGGCACGACCAGGGATAGGCCCATAATACTTTTTTGCCAATTTTCGCACCCGGTCTAGGCTGACATCCCCGGCAATTATTAGCATTGCATTGCTTGGTGAATAGTGTTTCCGATAGAAGGCTAACGCTTTTTCAGTCGTCAGTTTATCAATCTCGTTCATCCAGCCTATTACCGGGCGGCCATAGGGATGGTTTAGATAAAGCACCCGTCGAACCTGTTCGCGAAGTTGCGCCGCAGGACTGTTATCCGTCCTCGAACGCCGCTCTTCACGTACGACATCGCGTTCCGTTGATACTACTTCATCTGTTAGGGCGAGGTTCTCCATGCGATCAGCTTCAAGCCGCATGACGGTTTCCAGTTCATTCGCGGCCACGCGCTGGAAGTAGGCGGTGAAATCATAACTGGTAAATGCATTGTCCTCACCGCCGATACGCGAGATTGTCCGGGAGAATTCACCCGGCGCAGTTGTCTTGGTGCCTTTAAAAAGAAGGTGTTCGAGGAAGTGCGCGAGTCCGGATTCGCCGGGCTCCTCATCGGCGGCGCCAACACGATACCATAACATCTGCATCACGATCGGCGCACGGTGGTTTTCGATGACAACAACCCGAAGACCATTATCCAACACAAACGATTTGGGTGAGAAAACAGCGGCGTATCCATTTCCGG
>JAYYZV010000168.1:0-7297 GCA_036339975.1 Pseudomonadota bacterium
CCCTATGTCTTTTGGTATCTTCTGAATCGCATGAAACGGGGCACGGGTATCATTCTGGCTCGTTCCCGGCTGATTGATCAGGGAATGCATGAATTGTTTTTACGGAGATTCAGCGCGATTGAAGAGACCCCAAATCTTCTCGACCGCATCCTTGGGCGCAGCGCAGATGCATTGGTTCACTACCATGACCAACAGCCGCTTTATATAAAGTCGTTGGGAAAATTTGGAATGACCGCGACGTTGCCTCGCTTGAGGATGGGCGCACCGAATGATCTACCCACGTGGCGCGCGCTTATCGACCATGAATGCGAGGTGGAGAAATCGAAACTTGTGCAAGACGGGAGGTCGGTCTCGGAGGTTTATGCCTTTTTTGCGACGAAGCTGTTCAGCTCGACCGAATTGCGGTCTCCGGACTCGGTCGAGGAGACGACACGCAGAATATTGACGATACTCTCCCGCCTGAGACCAAATGCAACGATACTTCTCCGCCCGCACCCATTGGCGGCGAACGAGGCCTATTTGCAGGACATCCTAGAAGAGTTGAATAACCCGCAAATCGTTGTCACCTTCGCGCATCCTGAAATTCTGCTTCGTCTTGCGCGCCGAACCATCGTCAATGCGCCGACCAATATCCTGTTTACGAGTGGGGAGGGGCGATTCATTGATTGCAGTGATTACCGCGAGCGGGATATTGATGCACGACATGGTGAAGGCTTTGCAGCGGGATACGCCACGCTGTACCTAAACCCGAACACCAGCGATTTTGATGATAGATTTGCAGATGCGCTGGAAACGGATTATTGGGCGGGAAATCCTTATATCGCATCCGCACGAAACCGGCTGCGGGATGACAACCCGTTACAGTTCGAAGGCTTCATGAATTTGTTGAATTCCGGGTCGACCGCAAATTCGCTAACGCCGCCATTTTCCAAAGAACATTTCTGATATGACCGCTCAGAACGCATTGTTGATCGTCATCGACGCCTTGCGTTTCGATGCACTGGAGGACATCGCCAATCGTCCGTCCGTCGCACCGAATCTTGCGCGGCTGGCGCGTAATGGGTTCGTTCGGAAGGCGACGGCAAATGGGCAAACGACACAGTTCGCGCTACCTTCAATATTTTCCCAAACTTACCCGCTTGACCATGGCGGGTACAACAATGGCATTCTGAATCGACCAAGGAGCTTTGTAGAGCAGATCAAGGATGCGGGATACGCGAACCATATCTTGGCCGGATGCCTGCAGATCGGCGTGGGTGAAACGGGCTACGAACGCGGTTTCGATGTCAATGCCAACGCCTTTGACTACCGCACTTTGATTGAGCAACGGATCAGCCGAACCGTGAAACATGATCTCGATCTTTGGCAGAGAAATGAGATCACCAAGGCAGAAATGGTCGAGACACTTAACCGGAATTGGATTCCGATGCTGGCAGGGATTGAGAATGCGGTGGCGACGGCACCGGTGCAATACTGGCAACCGCGGCTCCGCCGGATCAACTTTAGCGTCGCACAAAAATGCAAAGCCGAACGGAACCTCTTGGCGACCGATCCCGATATCGTGCTCCGCAAGATGACGACACTGGCCCCGGGCATATATCATCGGTTTCTCGGCTACAGACATGTTAACCCAATCTCGCTCACGCTTGCCCGAGCAACGGCCTCGATCGGATGGCGGACGCGTAATTGGCAAGGAAATCCAAACGCCCCGCAGCTACACTTTCGCTCACAATTCCAGGCGACGGCCGGTGAGATTTTCTCCGCCGTGACAAAATTCCTCATGAATGCGCCGCCGGAGCCCTGGTTCGTCTACGCCCATGTCATGGATGTTCATGACTGCAATTTCTTCGACCGGCCAATGCAGTTCCTGAAACGAATGTGGTACTTGCCGACTTGGCTCTCAAATCGCGCGAAAGGCTGGACACGTCGTCACTGGCTGTACGATACGGCATTATTGTATGTCGACACCCGTATCGGTAATCTGCTGGGTGCGCTTGAGGCTACTGGAAATGCGGATAATACGTTGATTGTTGTCACGGGCGACCATGGTTTGCATTTTGCTGAAAGTCCGCGTTCCATTACGCCGGATATCGGTGACAGATTCTACTATGAGGATCTTGATGTTCCGATATTGGTTTGCGGAACTGACCGATCCGCCTCCGGTTCCGGGCTCTACGACAGCAGGTCGGTTTCGGCCACCTTGCTTGACGCATTGCAAATTGACGGACATAGCAGTTTTAAGGGCAGGTCGGTATTTGAAGCTGGTCTCGATTGTGTCATTACCGAGAACGCGGGGCGCGGCAACGCGGATCTCAAGCGCCGGGACCTCTTCTTCGCGGTGACGACTGAACGCTTTAAGTTGATGGTGGTGCTGGAGGGCAAGACGATCCGGCCCCGACGTCTGTTCGACCGCCAAGCCGATCCGAAGGAACTCGTAAATCTGGTCGATGACCCAGAGTTCCAGCCGGCGATACAAGAACTCACTGGTTTATTGTGGCGGGAAAGGCACTCTATTTTTGAGGCCCGGGGTGTTGAGGCATGTAATGACTCCAATAGCTCTTCCCGCGCGGCTGAATGAATGTCGTCCTTCAAGTTCACGGCGACATCGTTTTTGAACTGAGTTGATCGGAAATACCGGATGATTCTCAAGAATAGCCCAAGCCTAGACCGCTTCGCCCGGGAAATAGCAGGCCGAAATTGATGCCCGATGACTCGATGGGTTACCTGACTTATGACGCTATCTCTGAAAAGCTGCATGATCTTGCGCCTGTTTTGCGCCCGCTGGGCGCAATGTCCAGAATCATCGCCTGTATCGGCCTTTGGCAGCAGTTCGACTCCATACGTAGCGCCGAGGGTCCCTTCGATCGGTCGCGCTTCGGACATTATATTGAGCAACTCAAATGCTGGTCGGAGCGCAATAACGACGGCGGCGTTCTGAATTCGACGCCGGAGGCCGACAGCAGAAGCGTCGAAGACTATACGGGCAATCTCTACGCCCAGTGCTGGGTCGCGTATGACGACGAACAATTTGTATATACCACGACCTTCTTTGAAGGCCGGTTGCGGAACAATGGGTTCGGCCCCAAACTTATTGCAGGAAAGTCTTGCCTTGATGCGGGCTGCGGTGGTGGGCGATTTACGCTCGCCATGTATAAAATGGGTGCCCGGCGCGTGGTTGGCGTCGACCTCAGTCCGGATGCGGTCGCTGACGGTGCGCGGCGGCGCGACGGGTTAGGGATTTCAAGCGACGACGTAGAGTTCGTTTCCAACTCTTTGCTCGAACTGCCTCAGGAGTGGAGCGACTGTTACGATTTCGTCTGTTCGAACGGCGTCTTGCATCATACAACCGACCCGAAACACGCTCTTTCTGAAGTGTATCGTGTCGTCAAACCTGGTGGTGACGCCTACATCTATGTTTACGGCTCCGGCGGCTTGCATTGGGGGCTCGTCGATTGGATTCGCGGAATTTTGCACGGCATCGATGAAGCTCGCGTCCGCGACGTGTTGCATTTGCTCGACCTTCCGCCGGGAAAGATTTTCCATATCATGGATCATTGGTTCGTTCCCAATTATGAGGTACTGACCAAATCGGCCTATGAGGAACGATTGCGCGACGTCGGCTTTACCGATCTAGTCTATATGCCCCGCGGGTTGTTTCTGTATGACAGCAGTGAGCGGCTCTATCGATACCCTGAGGATGCCGACTTAATGGGTGAAGGTGATTTGCGTTACATGGTTCACAAGCCGCTTGGTGACGCTTAAGATGTCTGCGTCACAGCGTCGATATGCGATCCAAAGCCGCACATCGTCTGAGGCGGATCGCATCGACTTCATGGTCCGCCATATGGCCGCTAATAAGGCATACCGGTACGCCGCCGCCGGTGGTGATGCGAACGGGAGCATACTAGCGGCCTTCAATGAACGTTACCGTAATTATCGGGCTAACTGGCGCGGCCAGCCGCGCCGCGCGATCGAAGAAGGGTTGACCGGCGCGAAGCTTGAAGCGGCGGAGATGAAACCGCTCTGTATGGACATCGAAGTCGCATCGATTTGTGATCTCGCCTGCCCCTTCTGTTTCCGCCAGCATATCGTCACGCCGGACAAGATAATTGACGCCGATGTCTACAAACGTCTAATTGATCAATGCGCCGAGCTTGATATCCCGTCGCTCAAGTTGAACTGGCGGGGCGAACCGCTATTGCATCCCAAGTTGCCGGAGTTCATTGACTACGCCAAACGCAACGGCGTGTTGGAAGTCATAATCAACACGAACGCGACTACCCTCAACGAGACGAAGGCACAGGCACTGATCGAGGCAGGGCTGGATCAGATGATATACTCCTTCGATGGCGGTTCGAAAGAGACTTACGAATCCATGCGGGTGGGGCGATTCAAGAAAAATAATTTCGACGCCGTCTATGGCAACATCCGCCGGTTTTCCGAGATTCGTGACGAACTGGGCTCAGTCTTCCCGCGCACAAAGATTCAGATGATCCTGACCGAGCAGACCTTCGACGAACGTGAGACGTTCTACGATCTCTTTGAAGACTGCGTCGATGATGTGTCGGTCAAGGCCTACACAGAGCGCGGTGGCAGTCTCCCGGACCTTGATGCGGACACGCGCGCCGGGATCGAGCCGCTCCTTGCCGAGCACGGCGTGGGTCACAATGCCGCCTATTGGCGAGATATCGATGGTAACCTCTTTATTTCTAAGGGGCGTCTTCCATGCGAGCAGCCGTTCCAGCGTTTGATGGCCACCTATGACGGGCGTATTTCCATGTGCTGCTATGATTGGGGCAGTGAGCACCCGATCGGCTACGTCGCGGAGGCGGGCTACAAGACCATGGAAGCGGATCACAACGCTGTCCAGGATGCCATTGAAAACGGAAAACCGGGCTTTTCCGAGTTCATGGCCACTGCTCGCATGCCGACACCTCAAGTTGACACACCGCGTAAAGTCGAAACCCTGAAAGAGATTTGGTATGGTGGGACTGTTGATGACGCTCGTCGCAAACAATGCGAGGGCAAGATCGATGATGTCGAAATTTGTACCCGTTGTCCGTTCAAGGAAACCTACGATTGGCTGGAAGTAACGCCGACCGGCTGAACTCATCGTCTTGGGGATATAGAAGTGTCATCATACAAAATCGAAATTGTCGCTGAAGTTGCGAACGCGCACCAGGGCGACCCGGAGACCGCGTTGAAGATTGCGTCGGCCGCGGCTGATGCAGGAGCCGACGCAGTCAAATTTCAACTGTATTCGGGGCCGGAACTGCTTGTGCGTTCGCACCCCCGGTTCGAGCATTTCAGTAAGCAGGCTTTCTCAGAAAGCGAGTGGGAGCAAATTTTTGCACCGCTGAAGGCGCGTGGTGTGAAGATTTACGCAGATGTCTTCGGCCTCGAAGCAATGAAAATTGCAGCCGGATCGGATATCGCCGGAGTAAAAATACATTCGTCGGATTTGGCGAATCTGCCCCTGCTTGAGGCCGCGGCCGGCTGGGGACGTTTGATCCTATTGGCGACCGGCGGTAGTACCGCTCGGGAAATTAATACGGCGCTCGACATAGTCGCGGATGCGCAGCGGCGGCCGATGCTTCTGCATGGTTTCCAGGCTTATCCCACTGCGGTCGAAGACTCCGAGCTGAACCGTCTCGTCTGGCTCAAGGAGACCTACGGCGCGCGGGCGGATATCGGTTATATGGATCATGTGGCGGGGGACGATTCCTATTCCACAACCTTGCCGGCGATGGCGATCGCCATGGGCGCGCAGATGATCGAGAAACATGTGACTCTTAACCGTGCGGCGGAAGGAATCGACTATTATTCATCGATCGACGTGCCGCAGGATTTCTCCCGGTTCGTAATTGATATGCGGCGCGCGGAAGAAGCGCTCGGTAATGTTGAGCCGCGTTTTTCGGTATCAGAGAATCACTACCGGGTCACTGTGAAGAAGCATTTGGTCACGACGCGAGTGTTGGCCAAAGGGCACATCCTCGGCAAGGACGACCTCGTGATGAAGCGGGTACATGAGCAGGGGTCGGAACCCGTCGAGATGGATAAGCTGCTTGGTCGGGCTCTGCTGGAAGACGTCGAGGAAGAAACGCCGATCACCCGAGCCCACGTCGCTTGTTCGGTGTGGGCGCTGGTCGTTGCACGTTTCGCATCGAGCCGGCTTCCGGGAAAAGCGCTGATTGATATTGCCGGCGGCCCGGCGCTCGGGCACCTCTTCGAGCGTCTCAAGCAGGCATCAAGCATCGACCGGATCATTTTCTGTACGACGACAGCAGGCGAGGATGGTCCTTTGACCGCGCTCGCGGGCGAACACAACATTGACTTTTACCGCGGTCCGGTGGAGGACGTGCTCGGCCGTATGCTTGGCGCCATCGAAGGCAAATCAGCCGATATCGTTTTGCGGGTTACCGGTGACGATATTCTGGTTGATCCAGACTACGTCAACAGCGCGGTGGCCCATCATTTAGCGACAAATGCCGAGTATACGGACCTCAAGGCGCTGCCGAGCGGAACCGAGGTCGAAGTCTTTGACGCCGCCCTCTTGCGGACGATATGGGCTGCCGCCCGCGACCGCAACGGCACCGAGTATCTTACGAGTTATGTTGTCGAAAACCGCGACCAGTTTCGAGTGACCTATGCGCCGGTTGCGCCGCAGCACTCTCATGACTGGCGATTGACACTCGACACGGCGGAAGACCTGGCCGTTGTGAGCGGCCTGCTCGACGCGATGAGATCGAAGGGCAAAGCGCTCGATTACCGTCTTGACGATATTGTCGCTTATTTTGGTGAGAATCCGGATGCCTTGGAAGCCAATTCCCAGGTGCGTCAGCGGCAGACACCGATCGAGGTTGATGTCGGTTTAAATTGGAGCAAAGTCCGATAATGTAATGCACGCGATCGTTGTCATTTCCGCGCGCGATGGATCGAAGACCGTACCGCGCAAGCACCTCGACCAAAAGTGCTCTAGCCATTGGGGTAGTCACCCGGTTTGTTGTAAGTACCGATGATCTCGAAATTGCTCGGACGGGCAAGCGGCGTGGCGCGGATACTCCTTTATGCGGAAGGATATACTGGCGACAGAATAAATCTAGATAATACCGGTATTGATGCACGCGGCCGGAACCTTCGATGGCTACAGATGCAACACTAATACTATCTTGTCGTTGAAGCACGACGCACAATTCGTCCAGAATTAGTCCATCGTCCGTCAAATGTTAGAAGCTAGGAAGAATAAACGTGTTAATGCGTTGAAAGAAGTAAAAGCGCTTTTGCAAAGAGTTTGGCT
>JAYYZV010000169.1:0-30193 GCA_036339975.1 Pseudomonadota bacterium
GAACCTGAATATTTGGTGCATCCCCGTTGATATCAATTTCCGGCGCCTCCGGCATGTCTGATATACGTTTTTGCTGTTGGTTTAGGATCACCTGATCTTCCTCGAAAACTTGTGTGAACTGGGTGCGATAGATCTCGTCCCATTCCGGATCGTCTACCTTAAAATGGCGCGAATGAGCGTAGAAGTAGTGCGTAGACACATCGGTTTCGGGTGTTGGTAGATTCATGACTTTCATTTCGACGCCTATATCTTCCGTCACTTCGCCCGGTTTAGCCTTCAGGCCGACTTGATAGCTGCCAGCATGGTTCACGATGTAGCCTGGCATATAGGAGGTGGTCACCAGAAAGCGGTCGACGTTTCCTTCAAAGCCGCCAGCCTTCTTGTAAAAGGGTGCCGGTGGGCGGTCGGTCACGAGACGCGTCATCTTCACGCCCCTCTCAAACCGTTCGGTCTTGGGTGGAAAGTCGACGATCGCGTCGTTTCCTATCGAACTGGTATGTACATAGGACAAATGCGTAATGTCGAACAGGTTATCTGAAATAAGCAGGTAATTGGCTTCGACCGGCATCGGCGTTCCACCCCGACCAGGGATCATCTTCCACTCATTGTTTTCGAGCCACCACCAGTTCGGAAGCAATGCTGGGTCTGCCTTGCTTAGCTCGCCCGTCCATATCCATATCATGCCCCAGCGTTCGACAACCGGATATGACCTAACGCTGGCACCCGGTGGAATTTTCGATTGACCAGGCACCTTTACACAGGCACCCGACGCGTCGAATTCAAGGCCGTGATATCCGCATTGAATGTGGCTGCCCTGGACTTTGCCCATAGATAGGGGTAGTGCCCGGTGACAGCAGCGATCTTCCAAAGCGACGATCCCCTCCGGGGTACGAAATATCACGACGGGTTCGTTCAGCACGGTACGCTTGAATGGGGTGTCGCCGATTTCCGTATCCCAAGCGGCGATATACCATGCATTTTGCAAAAACATCGGGATGTCTCCCTTGATGAAGATAACCAGATATTACCGTTCGCTATTGAACTAAATCAAATTTCTATTCATTACGACATCACTGTGCCGCCATCTATGGAAATGGTCTGGCCCGTAACGAACTCGCTGGCGTCGGAAGCCAGCCATATGACGGTTCCCACCATATCCTTAGGGTGGGGATTTCGTCTCAGGCTTTGGTCATTTTTGATGACTTCCATGGCGCCTTCCATCTTCTCGCCGAAGAACTCGGCTGTACCTTCGGTCACGACGGCGGTCGGAGCAATGGCGTTGACGCGGATATTACCGCGGCCCAGTTCCCGGGCGAGGCCGCGGGTCAGCCCAATCACTGCGGCCTTTGAAGTGGTGTAATGAAGCACGAAGGGCAGGCCATATGTAGCAGCCAGAGATGCTACGTTTACGATAGATCCTCTGCCAGCATTTTGCATATGAGGTACCACTGCCTTGCAGCAGTTCCAGATACCTTTAACGTTGACGTTCATGCAGCGGTCCCACTCGTCCTCATCCAACTGGTCAAACCGTCCTCCGGTCAGTCCGCCATAAAGTGCTGCGTTATTTACAAGAACGTCGATATTGCCAAACGCGTCGATTGCACTTTCGGCCATCGCTGACACAGTGCCCATTTTAGTGACGTCGACCTCGACCGCTATTGCCGACCCCCCGTTAGCCTGGATCTGACTAGCTGTATCGCCGCAGTCTAGAATGTCACCGGCCACGACCTTAGCGCCCTGACGGGCGGCTTCGATCGCATAGGCTTGACCGAGCCCTCGGCCCGCGCCAGTGATAATGACAATTTTGTCTTTGAGCATTCAGAATTCCCCTGTGTTCGTGAGATGACTTCAGCCCGTTTTCCTACTTAACAGCCATAAGCTTGTATAAGAGCCAGCTGCCTGAGGATAAAGCGGACGGAAGAGGTCCGCGTCGCAAGATTATACGTAAAATCTACGCATCTTCGCGCATCTTCAATTTGAGTTCTGTCACTGTCCAGACATTGAGACCGCAAATCGACGCGATCTCGGTTAATGGCAGTTTGGTCTCGCGTAGTAGCACCCTGGCATGGACCAGTGGGTCGCGACGTCGACTGTTCTTACGCGCCTGGAAATCTCGGTTCGCTTTCTCTTCTTCTCGCCGTCTTTCTTCGGCATCAAGACCGCGTTCGTAGGCCGCCTTCAGCGCTTCATCGTGACGCGCTTTATCACTTTGCGCCCGCGCCTCAACATCTCGCATGAACTCCGTCATTTCGGAAAAGGCGCGCTCTCGAGTAGCTGCTTCGGCTTCGGCTTGTTCATAGGTGGAACGCTCGCGCTGACGCGCCGATGAAGCTTTCTGCATGGCTTCTCCGCCCGACCGCGCCGCTTCTTCCAGCGTCAAACCGTGACGCCCAGCCATGCGCTCCGCCGCCTCCAGCGCATTGCTGCGCTCACCCTCAAATGGGCTTTCCTTTGCCATCAGCAAAAGATTATGGAAACGCTCGCGCTCTGCTGGTTTCATGCCGTTAGAAATGATCAGGCTCCATGGGTGTCACACGGAAAGTCGATTTATACACCTGTTTCAGGTCAATTCAGACCTAAAAATACATAGGAAACAGGAAAAAAATCATAATTTTGCGGGAATTTTTCCCGAAAACCCGACTCATTTATGAGAATCGGTTATGCGCTGAGATGCAACGCAAAAATCTGAAAAGACGACAGCGGGCCCTATAGTTCTTCTCTTACGATTTCTGCCCCTTCGCACATGGCTTTCAGTTTTCCAAAAGCCACATTGCGGCGCATATATTTCATGCCGCAGTCGGGGGCAACTAGTATCCTCTCCGGCGACACGTAATCGAAGGCTTTCCGGATCCGGTTGGCGATTGTTTCCGCCGTCTCGATTTCATCAGTACTGAGGTCGACGACGCCAAGAATAATTTTTTTTGCCGGCAGGGATTTGAGAACCCCCAGGTTAAGCCCGGATTGGGCGGTTTCGATAGAGACCTGATCGGCAACGCAATCATTGAGTTCTGGAAGGAAGGAGTATCCGTCCGGCCTTTCGTGCACGACGTGCGCATAGCCAAAGCAAATATGCACTGCCGTTTCTCCCTCGATGCCATCTAGCGCGCGGTTGATTGCCTTTACAGCGTATTTTTTGGCTAATTCCGGGCGAGCCTGCATGTATGGCTCATCCAATTGCACTACGTCGGCACCTGCCGCGAACAGATCCCGAATTTCTTCATTTACCGCCGCTGCGTAGTCCATCGCAGCAGCCTCGTCAGTATCGTAGTGATCATTCTGAGCCTGTTGGGTCATGGTGAACGGACCGGGCAGGGTGATTTTGATCTCACGGTCGGTCGCGGCGCGTAGAAATTTTACATCGTATACCTCGATGGGACGTTCGCGGTGTATCGGGCCGGAGATCCGCGGCACGGGGTTTGGGTGCCCGGTGCGATCAATTGCAGTGCCGGGGTTGTCGATATCTATCCCGCCGAGAGCTGTGGCGACCCGATTTGAGGAGCTTTCGCGGCGGACCTCTCCGTCAGTGACGATGTCGATCCCGGCACGCTCCATATCCCGGATAGCTAACAGTGTGGCGTCATTTTGCGCGTCTTCCAAATACTTGGGGTCGATGCGCCACATTTCGAGTGCCCGCACGCGTGGGGGCAGCCGGCCTTTCAGGTTATCGCGGTCGACCAGCCATTCGGGTTGAACATAGCTTCCAACAACAGTCGTGGGCAGGAGATCACGGTTCATTTTGCTACCTTTTCGGTTTCCTCGAACCGGAGGCTGGTTATGCCGTCCCCATTGATATGAACGGAACGGTAAAAGCATGAGTTATATCCGACATGACAGGCGCCGGGCATTTGCGGCAGCACCTTAAGCAGCAACGCATCTTGATCGCAGTCAGTACGCAATTCGGTCACTTTTTGAATTTGCCCGCTAGTGGCGCCTTTGTGCCACAGTTCGCCGCGGCTCCGGCTCCAGTACCAAGCCTCTCCGGATTTTAATGTATTTTCAAGCGACTCGGCATTCATCCACGCGAACATAAGTACCTCTCCGGTCTCAGCGTGACAGGCAATCGTCGGGATTAGGCCGTTCGCATCGAAAGCGGGTGCAAAAACTTCACCTTCCTCCAGCACGTCTTTTGAGACGCCTTTAGCGAACATCTGGCCAGTTGGCCGGTTGGACATTATCAGCTTTTCCGGATCATCGATAAAAATTCTCGCCGCGTTGAAGCGTCATCCCGGAAGGCCCCTAACATTTGGCTGGTAACGGTGTCGGCACCAGGCTTATGAACGCCTCGTGTTGTCATACATTGGTGGCTGGCCTCGATCACGACGGCGACGCCCTGCGGCTTAAGCACGCTGTTTATAGTCTGGGCAATATCGACTGTCATCTTCTCCTGGATCTGTAGTCGCTTGGCAAAGATGTCAACCACGCGAGCTAACTTGCTAATACCTACAACGCGTTGGTTGGGAATATAGGCGACATGAGCTTTTCCGACGATCGGCACCATATGATGCTCACAGTGAGACTCTACATCAATATCCCGGATCAGTACCATTTCATCATACCCGCCCGATTCCTCGAATGTTTTCATAAGCACTTCTTCGGGGTCGAGTTGGTAACCAGAAAAAAATTCAGAGTACGATCGGATCACACGGTCCGGGGTTTCTATAAGCCCCTCCCGGTCGGGGTCGTCTCCGGCCCACCGGATTAGCGTTCTGACCGCGGCCTCCGCTTCCTCGCGGGTCGGCATCACAGACTGTGATTTTCGGTCAAAGATTGCGTCCATCGGTTTATCTCCTTTCGTGACATTATAAGGCGCCTTACTGAATTGGGCGAGCCTATGTCGATGGGGCTCTAACTCTATGGGTGGTAACGCTTCCCGTATTTCTACCAAAAGAAATTTATCAAATATGTTGGCACTTGATGGCCGGCCATTACAACAGGGTCAGCGAAAAAATATAGAGATTTGGAGATACAAAGAAATACTCAATATTAAGATCGGGATTTGCAGACCTCCAAGATAATCGCGTCCTTTTTTCGGCGTGCTTGAACCTTTGGCTGGGCGCGGATAACCTAATATTAGAAAATCCCGCTCCGAAGGTTCTATGGCTCCTAAAATCAAAGACAGAAATAAGGTTCCGGTCTATTGCTATCAGTGTGTTGCCGGACCTGATCTGATGCGTGTCGAGGTCGAAGACGGGGTCGCGACCCGGATTGAATCCAACTACAACATTACCGAAAAACACCCAGGTGGGGGACGGGTTTGCGTCAAGGCTTACGGCCTTATCCAGAAAACCTACAATCCCAATCGGGTAAAGTCGCCAATGAAGCGGAGCAACCCGAAAAAAGGCCGTGGCGAAGAACCTGGTTTTGTGGATATAAGCTGGAACGACGCGCTTGATATCGTTGCCGGAAAAATGCGAGAAATTCGCGCCCGCGGGCTCACTGATGAAAGTGGGTTTCCTCGCTTGGCTGTGTCCTTTGGCGGCGGCGGTACGCCGACGCAATACATGGGGTCTTTTCCAGCATTTCTTTCTGCCTGGGGACCCATCGACATGGGTTTTGGTGGTGGGCAGGGGGTTAAATGCTACCACTCTGAACATTTGTATGGCGAACTCTGGCACCGGGCTTTTATCGTTTCCCCGGATACGCCTTACTGCAATTACGTCATAAACTGCGGCAACAACGTCGAAGCGTCCGGCGGCGTTGCTGGCGTTTGGAGACAGGCCGATGCAAGGGTGCGTGGTCTCAAGAGGGTGCAGGTTGAACCGCATCTCTCCATTACAGGCGCTCTGTCTGCCGAGTGGATACCAATTAAACCAAAAACAGACGCCGCTTTTCTCTTTGCACTGATCCACCGGATGATAGTTGAACGGAACTGGAGAGACACCTGCGACGTTAAATTCCTCAAGGAAGATACAACATCACCCTATTTAGTCGGGCCGAACGGCTACTACCTTCGGGACGCTGAAACGCGTAAACCGCTGATCCAAGATTTGTCGGATGGTGACGCTAAGGTTTGGAACGAGAATATTGGCGATGCCGCTCTAGAGGGCGTCTTTAACGTATCCGGATTGGAACAGGGCCCCGACGGTCAGGTGTGGGAGCACGATGGGGCAGAAGCTAAGCCGGCGTTCCAACTTTTCCTCGATCACATGGCGCAATTTGATCCAGACTGGGCAGAAGCAGAATGCGATGTTTGCGCTGATAAAATTCGTCAGGTTGCCGATGAATTTGTCGCACACGCCTGTATAGGAGAGACGATAGAGATCGAAGGGATAGAGATGCCCTTCCGGCCAGTGGCTGTGATGCTGGGTAAGGGCGTCAACAATGGCTGGGGTGGCTATCAGGCTTGCTGGGCCCGCACAATGTTGGCGTCCCTAGTCGGCGCGCTGGAAGTGCCTGGCGGCACTCTGGGTACCGGGGTCAAGCTGAACCGGCCTGCGGATAACAGGCTGAAGACGGTGCGTCCCACGGTCGACGGAGTAATGGATTATCCGTTTAACTCTACCGCCAAAGAAGAATGGCTGGCTGATCCAAATATCCGCAACGCATATAAAACTCTGGTGCCGCTGGCCGCAGATTCCGCTTGGTCGCCGGCTCTGGGACCGGCACACCTGCCGTGGTTGTTCCAAAAAAAGCAGCCGTCAAACTGGCCCCAACAGACCAAACCGGAGATGTGGATCAATTACCGCACCAACCCGGCAATTTCATCTTGGAATGCACCGGAAGTTGCGGAACGGATTGCAGAGTTTCCGTTCACCGTGTCATTTGCCTATACGCGTGATGAAACTAATCACATGGCAGATATCATACTGCCCGAATGTACCGATCTGGAGAGCCTGCAGCTGATCCAGATTGGAGCCACCAAATTTACGGAGCAGTACTGGAAGCAGCAGGGATGGGCAATTCGTCAGCCAGCGGTGATGCCACAAGTCGACGCAATGGACCTGACGGACATCTCGACAGAGTTAGCCGATCGGGTGGGCATTATTGAGGAATATAATACTGCCATTAACCGGGGCGCAGCGGGGGCCCGTCTACAAGATCGGGACGGGACATACGATTACGGCATCGAACCAAGCGTGCCGCATAAATGCGAAGAAATCTGGGATGCAGTATGCAAGGCAGCTAGTCATGCGCTGACTAACGGCAAGGAAGTTCGGGACCTGGACTGGTTCTGCGAAAACGGATTTATGCTGAAACCGTTCCCGCAGACGCAGTGGTACCTCTATCCCACCTTGAAGGAACAGAAACTGCGTTTCGAGATGCCATACCAAGAACGCATCAAACTACATGGGGAGCAACTAGCTAACCGGCTCCATGAAATTGGCATCGATTGGTGGGAGAAGCAACTGGATGAATACGAGCCACTGCCAACTTACGAGCCTTTCCCAGATATCTGGTCTGATCATGTCCGCGAGGCAGGGAAGGACCCGGACGACTATCCGTTCTTTGCCCTGACTGCGCGGTCGATGCAGTATTCTTG
Source organism: Pseudomonadota bacterium (assembly GCA_036339975.1). Taxonomy (GTDB): domain Bacteria; phylum Pseudomonadota; class Alphaproteobacteria; order MPNO01; family UBA830; genus UBA830. Next base: position 7,481 of record JAYYZV010000169.1, read on the forward strand.
GGGCGCCAATGTCGGTATTCCGCTGATTAACGAGGTGGCGAATAATATTGCCGGCCACAAGGGCGTGATTATTAACCGAACCCGCGCCAGAGAAATTGGTCTGGAAGAGGGCGATCCGGTAGAGATCGAATCGATCACGGGGATCACTAGCGGCAATGCCGTTCTCCGCGAAGGAATCCGCCCTGATACCGTTCTAATGATCGGTCAGTTTGATCACTGGGCCACGCCTTATGCTAAAGATCTTAATCTACCTAGCCTCAATTCTGTCACTTCGCTGTCGCTGAGCTTGACGGATGCTACAGGCTCTAGTGCCGATCTGGCGCGCGTTTGTATCCGCAAAATTAATGGTGAAAGGCACGTCGCGTGAGCCCTGAAGAGGTGACGCCCGATCCACGTTACGGAATGGTCGTAGACCTTAACCGCTGCGTCGGCTGCCAGACTTGCACGATCGCCTGTAAGCACGCCAACGATACGCCACCTGACGTACAGTGGCGGAGCGTCTTGGATATAGAGCGAGGCACGTTTCCAGATGTCGAGCGCCTGTTTATGGTCGTAGGTTGCCAACACTGCGACGAACCACCCTGCGTGCCTGTTTGCCCTACCGGGGCCACGAAGCAACGGGCCGACGGACTGGTAACGATGGACTACGACACCTGCCTTGGCTGCGGCTATTGCGCTGTCTCCTGCCCATACCAGGCCCGAACCATAGGGCACGACAAGAATTGGTATTATGGAGAGTCGACGTTACAGGAGGCTCACGTATTTCATGAAGAACGCGTAGGTGTTGCCAATAAGTGCACGTTCTGTGTTGAACGGGTCGATGAAGCTAACGAGGTGGGAAAGGTCCCAGGCGTTGATTTAGAATACACGCCCGCCTGTTCGTCGGCCTGTATCGCCAGCGCCATTCATTTTGGCGATTTCAACGATCCCGATAGCAACGTTTCCAAGCTGGCGGAAGAAAGTAGTTTCTTCCACATGCACGAGGAGTTGGGAACCCGACCGCAAATTAAGTATCTATATGAGATCCCTTCATCGATGCCTGGCCGCGTGCCGGAAAAAGAAGACATCGAGGATGAGCGTATGTCTGATTTATCCAACCCGCTAGTCGGTAAGCGACAGACAGACTGGGATATTCGCGCGGCCATGAATTTTGCCTTGGGTGGTATGTCGTCGGGAATGGTCGTTATGGCTACGATCGCGCATTTCTTTTACGGCCTTTCCGCGGAAGGTTTGCTCTACCTCAACATCTTTGCCGGTGGAGGACTGGCAGCCGGCCTATTTTTCGTGTTTATGGAAATTGGGCGGAAGGAACGTTTTCTGAGAGTGCTGATGCGCCCTCAGTCATCCTGGATGACGCGCGAAACCTATGCAGTAGGGGTGTTTTATCCGGCGTTACTAGCCGACCTGATTTGGCCCGGCCCGTGGCTCCATCTGTTGGTGGCTCTTGCCGCGCTTGCCTTCCTGTACAGTCAAGCTCGCATTCTCCACGCTGCAAAGGGTATTCCGGCTTGGCGGGTGGATTTGATACCTACCATGCTAATATTGACCGGGCTGCTGGAAGGCGTTGGCCTGCTGGCAATAGCTGTCGGCTTGTCATCCGGGGTTTTCGAGGTTTCGATCACCTTCGTTTCGTTCTGCGGAGCAGTGTTGGCATTACTGAGCGCAATGATCTGGCAACGCTACTTCATTTCTTCTAGGCGTAACGGTCTCGCGCCGCTTGCCCGGTCCAAACTCGAAAGGATTACGCCCCCGTTGCGGATAGTGGGTCACCTCGCGCCGTTGATCCTGTTTGCTTGTGCTACCGTTTTCAACGAGTTTCTTTTGATCTTCGCAGGCGTTGCCGCGATCGCCGGAGGCGTGATGTGGAAATACACTGTTATCGTCAGTGCGAGCTATCAGCAAGGCTTCGCTCTACCGAAGATGCCTCAGCGAGGCTCCGGCGCGCGCGCAGCGCCGCCGCGAATGGGGGGGCATGGCGCGAGGCCCTCAGATCATGAGCGCTAACAGCCCAAGAGTGTGACGCGGAGGGAGTTTTTCTCGAAGCTATCTATCTATCGCCTAACAGTCCCCGTTGCCGATGCCAATCCTCAATACCCGTATCCGGATACTTGTCGAAGGACGCATCGTGGTCGGCGACGTGCAGGCGAACCCATGACGCATTATTTTCTAGCATCAGATGCGTCATTTCGGGTGGCTCCGGCAACGGCGTATCGACAGCGGACGCGAAGGGATAGATAAAGTCCGGGTAATCAGTGCCGTGTACCCATAGTGCAGACCCGCACTTGGAACAGAAAAATCGCCGCGCTTTGGATAAACCGTCGTCGTCGTAATCGGCGCGTTCATTTTTGGCTGACCGATAGACCGACATATTTTTCTTGCCGGTAATCGTCAGCGTCTCCGCGCGACCCATAATATTAATCGCATAACCTCCCCCGCCGGCTGTTTTCCGGCAGATTGAGCAGTAACACCGATTATAGGGATAGGGCGTGTCTGACTGCACGGAAAACCGCACCGCTCCACAATGACAAGAACCTTCAAGTTGCATCTACCTCACTCCGGGTTATGTCTTTAGATGATACATGACCCGCACGGGGAGGGTTTCGAATCTTTGAAAGCTTGGCTGTCCTGTCCCGGCCACGTACAGTCTGTTTGATCAACATCACAAGCTCTTGGGTTTTATGGAATTCGTCAGCGACATTTTCTCCCCGTAAAGTTTCTTCAAAACATTACCCTTGGTAACGTTTTCTGCAGACGCTTAATACCCAGCACATTCAACCTCAATAAAGTGAACAAGCGGAAAAAATGAAAATAGTCGAAAAAGCGAATTTGTGGGTCGACATCCGCGCACCGGTTCCCGCCGACAAACGTTCAGCTTTGTTTCTAGATCGGGACGGCACATTAATCGAGCTCGTTGACTATTTGTCCGACCCGTCGGCGGTCAAATTGATCGCCGATACTGTTTTGGAGGTGCGAAAAGCGAATGAAGCTGGCGAAGCCGTCGTGATAGTAACCAACCAGTCTGGAGTCGGCCGGGGCTATTACGATTGGAAGGCACTCCAAGACGTGCAAGCGCGTCTATATGATTTGCTGTCCTCTGTCGCTGCGACGGTCGACGCTACCTATGCCTGCCCCCATCCGCCGCCCGATGCCGGCGGGCCAGAACATTCCCGCTACCGCAAACCGGCACCCGGTATGCTGATCCGGGCGTCAGAAGACTTGAACCTTGATTTGGCGCGAAGCCGGATAATCGGCGATAGTGTATCGGACTTGGCGGCGGGGAAGGCTGCGGGTCTGGCTTCCGGAACCCTCGTCTCTTGGGGCCATGGAATCCGGGATTGGGAGGCAGCCAGGTTGCTCGCTGACGATAAATTCACTGTTAATCGGTGACAGAGTTCGCTCGATAGAGGCCAGCACCACCGCGATAGAATCTTATGCATCAATAGAACATATTTTTTATTGCGGCGTCAGAAATACTGGCCTTGTGGTGCGGGAGTTAAAAAGACATTTCAGCGTTGTAGCAGCGATGGAGAATGCGCAACGTAGGACTATTGCTGCAGCAGCCAACATTTCGCCACGTCCGCGATATGCCTGAAAACCTTCGGCATGCACAATAAGCGTTCTGACCCATAGGTTGCGATAGACGCCACCCGGACGGTTCTTCAGTATGGGAGCAAACCGAACAGCGATTTTCATACAGCACTGAACGCGTCTCCGCGTATTCGATGTAATACTATCGGTTGTGACGTGATACCGCATCAGAATTTCATCGAATACCTCGAAGCGAACCTGACCGCTAGCAAGGATAGAGAGCCATAAATCGAAATCCTGAGCGTTTCGGAGGTTTTCGTCGAACCCCCCAGCCTTAAAAACAAGTTCGCGACGTGTGATTAGCGTCGCAGTCGCGAGATAACCCTTCCGGTAAAGGGTCACGATCGGATCTCTACCTTCTCGGTATTTAAGGGCACAGTCTGCATTATTGGTTGCACCGTCGGCTTGAACCGCCAGATAATTGTGGGCCACTAAACCCAGTCCGTTCGATTCCATATTCTTGAAACTGCGTTCGAGTTTTTCTGGAAGCCACTCGTCGTCCGCGTCCAGAAACGCGACGAATTCGGACGAAGCCTCCCGAAGTGCCCGATTGCGGGCGGCACCGGCACCGGCATTCCCCTGCCTAAACACCTTCAGATCAATCCCGCCCAAGTTGGCGCGGCAAGCGTTGGCTGCGGCGAAGGTACCGTCCGGCGACCCGTCGTCCACCACGATGATCTCTCTAGGCAATACAGTCTGAGCGGCAACGCTGCTGAGTGCGCGTTGGATTGAAGCCTCCGCCCTATAGGCAGGAATAATCACGCTGACGTCGAGCGACAATTTAACGAATCCAATAAGCCGAAATTGATAGTAATTTCTCCGTTCTAGACCATTCAGCGCAAATCCGCATTAGCAATTCGATTTAGCAATCTGCCAGCATTAATACGCCGTCGGCTGCGCAGACTGGAATATCGCCGCCGCCGACGAATAATGGATTGATTTCGGCTTCAGTCAGCCGATCGCCCAAGGTTTGGCACATGTTGGCAAACCGAGCGACGGACTCCACCAACGCGTCAATATCGGCGCCATCGGCGCCCCGGTACCCTTGTAGCAGCGGATATATTTTCAGGGATTTGATCATTATCCGGATGTCGGTTTCAGTGACCGGTAGTATGGAAAGTGCGAAATCCTGATATATCTCGGTTAAGGTACCGCCGGCGCCAATTATCACGGCGGGTCCAAGTGCCTGATCGCGCCTGAACCCTAATATCATTTCTGTTGCGCCCAATATCTGTTCCTGGATCAGAAAACCTTCTGTGACGGTGATGCCGTGGTTCCTCGCAGATACAGAAATATCTTGGCAAGTATCTGCTATCTCCGAAGGCGAGACATTTGTTCGCACACAACCTATTTCCGTCTTGTGGAATACATCCCGAGACAACAGCTTGACGACCACAGGATAGCCCAACTCATCTGCAGCCTCGATCGCTTTAGCGACTGTGTCGGCAACAATTTCTTTGGCTGACGGGATACCGAAGCCTTCAAAAACGCGTTTTGCCTCGAACTCATTGAGTTTACCGGAGATAATGGACGCCGCATCCGGACCTAGAACGACGGGGCTGCGGCCGGCGGCCGGTTTGCCCTCATTTCGCAGAGCCCCCAGCACCAGCGAACAGGCCTCCGGTGTATCGAACGCCGGCACTCCTTTGCCATTCAGACTGGCAACAATCTCCGGTGCGTGTGGGCTTGAGTATACCAACATCGGCACCTGTTCCGTGGCTGCTGCCCGGATAACGGGATCCGCAACCATATAGGGCCGGCTAACGGATGAAGATCCTATCACTGGAACAATCGCATCGTATTCACCGCTTCCTGACAGGATCATGATTGCGCGGTATACGATTTCTGGGTCAAGGCCAGCGAGTGTTAAATCAATTGGATTCCGGTTCGGTGCAAAGCCGTCATCTCTTAGTAATTTTGCCAGTTTCTCTGTAGTTTCTGGCGAGGGCTGCGGTGTCTCGAAGCCTATTGTCCCGCAGACGTCCGCAATCAGACCTGCAGCGCCGCCTGTATGCGTCACAACGGCGAGACGGTTGCCGCGAACCGATGGGGATAGAGCGAGGCCAGCCGGGACATCAACTAGATCGGTATATCGTTCGACACGGATCGCATGTGCCTGACGGAAAAAGGCATCGAAAACGCGGTCTTCCCCCGCCAGCGCACCCGTATGAGATGCGGCGGCGTCGGCACCTGTTTTCGATCGCCCTACTTTGTAAACCACAAGTTTTTTACCGCTGTCTGATAGCTGTGCAGCAGCGCACCTGAACGTAACCGGGTTTCGGATCGTTTCAAGATAAAGTGCGACCACTTCGGTCTCTTCATCTTCGGCCAGATACCCCATGATATCGGCGACGTCGAGATCGGCTTCGTTGCCGGTTGCTACAAGATGAGACAGGCCGATACCGCGGGCGGCGGCTCGAGACAACAGAGATCCCAGAATGCCGCCGCTCTGGGATACTACGGCCACTCCGCCCCCGCGAAGGTCTTCGACATCTAGCGCTCCCGATGCCGAGAGGGTTATGCCGTCGGTCACGTTGAGGAGGCCAATGGTGTTGGGGCCAAGCAGCCGCATATCACCTGCGGCTTTTAACAGTGTTTGCTGCCTATAATATCCGGCGTCGCCGGTTTCCGCGAAACCGCCCGCAAGAACGATGGCCGTGCCGCATCCTCTTTCTGCAAGGGTTTCGACCGCTGAAACAGCGTCTTTAGGGCCTACCAAAATAATAGCCGTATCTGGTACCCCGGGTAGACCATCGATGCTGTGATAGCAGGGCAGGCCTTCAATTTCTCTGGCGCGCGGATTAACCGGCCAGATATCGCCCACGAAACCGTGTTTTTTTAAAAAATGTAACGGACGACCGCCAACTTTCCCGGGGTCGGTCGATGCGCCAATTACTGCGACACTGCGAGGCCGAAGCAGCCTGTCGAGATTAACCAAAATTACTTCCGTTTATCGAGAAACACCGCGACTGCGTCTCGGTGGGTATCGGTTGTATAGCAGATCCCTTGTGCCTGACTACCAAGCGCGAAAATTTCTTCCGCAGTGGATTCATAGCTTTCGTTCATGATCGATTTTGCAAGAGCCAATGCGTCCGATGATCCCACCGTCATTGTTTTTGCCATTTCCACGGCGTCATCGATCAAAGAGCCTGGGTCGGATACGCGTTCGATCATGTTGATTCTTTTTGCTTCCTCTGCACCTATCTTACGGCCGGAGAAAATCAGTTCCTTTGCTCGCGCTAGCCCAACGCGGCGGGGTAGAAAATACATACCACCACCGTCGGGGATAAGGCCCCGCAAGACGTAGCTCATAACGAAAGTTGCGTCGCTTGCACCGATGACAAAATCGCAGCACAAGGCGAGGTCGGCACCAAGGCCTGCGGCGGCGCCGTTCACCGCAGCAATTGTTGGTTTTGGAATGTCGTGCAGCATGGTCAGCAGATGATGCGTTCGTCTCTGACGCTGCCAGCCGTTTATACCAACCCGCCCAGCCGGCGCGGATAGGCGTTCGCGCATCGCCGCGATATCGCCGCCGGCGCAGAAGCCTTTACCGCGACCCGTCAAAACGACCGCTGCAACAACGGGTGACCGGTCGGTCCAGTCGAGCGCGGATATCAAGTCGGCCCGCATATCATCATTTATCGCGTTGCGCTTATCTGGGCGGTTGAGCGTTAGGATCGCGATCCCATCTCGAAGTTCGATATCGACAAGAGTCGTATTTGGTTGTGCCGTTTCTGCGGGCATATCTGTCTCCTGATATCTGACTGTCGAAAACGTTGTAATCGTTCATCCGATGCAAGAAAACGTTTCTAGAAAAACTAACCATTGCCGGATTGGTTTGCGTTCCCGCATCCGGCATATTGGATACCATTGTAAACAGGACGAACAGGTATGAAATGGACACATCGGCACGACTGAATGGGATCGTTAAAGCGCTAGAAACTGGCGGGCATGCGTTTTCCGCTTTTGTGCCAATGGATATCCAGACCGCCATGCAGATGTCGGCTACAAGGTACGACGGGATAGTGTTCGAAGGAGAGCACCTCCCGTGGGATGTTTTGGCCCTGCGGGATTCGATGCAGTTTATGCTTGATCGCCGCGCGATCGCCAGCACCGGTTCTATAGCGCCGCCAGTTACGCCGATGGTGCGCGTGCCGGTAAATGGTACCGAAATGGGTCAATGGCATGCTAAGCAGGCGCTCGATACCGGTGTTTACGGCGTTGTTTGGCCGCATATCAGCACAGTTGAAGAGGCCTATAATGCAGTTGCTGCCTGCCGGTATCCGCGGCTTAAAGACAAGCCGCTCTATGAGCCGCAGGGAATTAGAGGCGACGGGCCGGTACGAGCCGCGCGTTATTGGGGGCTAACCCAGCAGGAATACTACAGGAAAGCCGATGTCTGGCCTCTCGCGCCTGACGGTGAAATTTTTGTAATCCTACAGATTGAGGACACCACGGGAATATCTAACCTGTCCGATATCTTGGAAAATGTACCGGGCGTCGGCGCCATACTGATCGGAGAAGGAGATCTTGGTCAGGAACTTGGTTTTCCACGCCAATATGACCATCCGGAACTACTTGGTGCCATGAACCAAGTCGTAGAGACCTGTACAAGACATGATGTCATCGTCGGCCACCCACATGCTAATGCCGGGAACATGCAGGAGCTGATGGACCAAGGGTTTCGTTTCTTGATGTCAGCACCAGGCCGTCACTATAACGATTTGGAAAATGGCTTGAAACTCGCCGGCCGAGGTTGAATTCAGAGAGAAAAGGAGAAGATGATGGAATCCGAAAAGCCGAGCCCGCGTTCCTATTTTGCTGCTATCGATAACTTCGCCGACGGTTCTGACTCCCCTAGCGCGTTTCTCGAACGCTGCATCTTAGAAATGGAGTCCCGCGAAGACGACGTGAAGGCATTCGTTTGTATAAATCTCAGTGCCGCCCGCGCTGCAGCTGAAGCGTCTACAAAACGATGGCAGGCCGGTAACCAAATTTCTCCGATTGACGGTATGCCTATCGGTGTGAAGGACGTGATGGAAACTGCGGATATGCCGACGAGCCAAGGATCCCCTCTGTTTGTTGGGATGGAGACTGGGCGCGACTGTGCCGCAGTTGTCGCTCTGCGGGAAGCAGGTGCAATAATGGTAGGTAAGACAGTCACCACCGAGTTTGCGGCCACTCATCCAGGTGTTACCCGTAATCCCTGGGATCTTGAACGAACCCCTGGTGGGTCCAGCAGTGGTTCGGCGGCAGCGGTTGGGTCCGGTATGTTGGCCGGTGGGACCGGGTCGCAGGTTATTGGATCCATAATCCGTCCGGCAGGGTATTGCGGCGCATTTGGCTACAAACCCAGCGTCGGCGGTATCAATCGCGGCGGTAGTTTTGATGGTTTTAGCCAGAGCTGCACTGGGGTGATTGCCGCGAGCCTTGCTGAGTGTTGGTCAATGACCCGCGAGATCACTTCGCGAACTGGAGGTGACGCAGGGTATGTGGGCGTCATAGGTCCAATGGAACTGCCATTGGCGAAGAAACCAGAGAGCATCGCGATGCTTTATACCGAGGGCTGGGCTAATGCTTCCATTGGCGCGAAATCGGAGTGGCAGCGCGCGCGAGATACGATTGAGGCGGCAGGGATAGGTGTTCATGACCGGGATAATAATAAAAATGTTGAAGCCGTCGAAAAGGCTATCGTCAACGCAATGGAATTGTCCATGAACATTAACGCTTGGGAAGGGCGTTTTCCGCTAGATACATATGAGCGAGACATGGATAGTTCGAAGCTCAGCGAAAGCGCCCATAAACGCCTGAAGCAGGCACTTTCGATGACGCAGGACCAGTTCTCGGAACTGCTGATGGAAAGGGACCGTGTTCGCAATGTCTACGCAACCCTGAAAGGGCAGGTTGATGTCTGTGTCACTTTGTCAGCGCCGAGTGCGGCGCCCAAGGGTTTGGGCTGGACCGGTGATCCTCTTTTCACTGTTCCAACGTCACTGGTCGGTATGCCAACGGTCACCCTGCCGGTATTGCAGGACGAGAGCCTTCCGCTAGGGTTGCAGGTGATCGGTCATACAAACGCCGATGCAGGTTTATTCTCACACGCCGGCGGTATCCTCAATTTGTTCTGACCCGGCGGAGACGGTCCCATGAAGGCCATGATATTCAATTCGTTTGGTCCGCCTGACGTCCTGCATTACGAAAACCTCCCCGATCCAGTGCCGGGCGCCGACGATCTCGTTGTGGAGGTGCACGCCGTCTCGGTGAACAGGGTCCTCGATGTTGAAATACGTTCGGGTCGGGTGCCGTTATACGGCGTAACACCGCCGCATATTCCTGGTGTTGATCCATCTGGTGTTGTCGTAGAAATAGGCTCCAACGTGACTGATTTTGTAGTGGGTGACCGGGTTTCGGTTACATTGGGCCTGCCGGATGGTGGACGGTTCGGTATTGAGTGTGATGGCGGCGCGGCGACGCGGACGGTAGCGCCTGCGAGTTCGTGTGTGCTAATTCGTGATGAAGTTGGCTTCGCCGATGCTACTGTCATATGTCGGCATGGACCCGTAGCCTATAATCTTCTGTTCAACATGGGTGATCTCAAGCCGGGTCAGGCCGTGTTGATCTTTGGTGCCTCGGGTAATCTCGGCTCAATAGGTATCCAGTTGGCTAAGGCGGCAGGGGCAACCGTCATCGCGGCGGCCGGCAGTGCTGAACGGGCGGCGGTCGGTGCTCAGCTGGGGGCCGATCATTCGATTGATTACGGTACTGTTGATTTGGTCAAAGCCGTTATGGAGTTGACGAACGGCGAAGGAGTTGATCTGTTCTACGATAATATCGCTAACCCTAAAATTTGTCCCCTCGGCATCGAAAGCCTGAAAGAAAAAGGGCGAATGGTTACGGCGGGTGCGCATGGCGGGCCAGTCGTTCCCATCAACATGGCCACCGTGTATCACAAACGCTTGACGATAATGGGTAATCCCCGCAGTAAGGCGCAAGATGCATTGCCATGCTTAGACGCGGCTGCGGAGGGCAAGCTGCGAGTGGTTATTGATCGTGTAGTTCCTCTTGCCGAAGCCCCAGCAATGCATGCGCTACTTGAAAGTTCGGAAGGTAACGGCGTCGGCAAGATCATTCTGGACCCGACCCTAGGTTAGGGATCTGGCATATACCGATTGGGATCAGGACTTCTATTGGCATTGTCTCGGCTATCTAGCCCGGTTAGATCCCGAGGGCGGTGCCAGTCCTCTCGCCCACGCAATCACCCGCGAGAATGATCGTAACGAAAATTGAGTGCGAGTGAGGGCCTTAGAGACAAAGCGTTAGGGGGAAATTACGTTACAGGCTTCATGATGTGTTGTTGGTAGCCAGGCCGCTGGCTTAGCGCGTCGACCCAGCGCTTCAGGTGCGGATAATCCTCGCGCTCTATCGGCATGTTAAACCAGCGCCAGGCGGCAATTCCCAATGGTATATCGCACATAGTAAATGTATTGCCTGTCATAAATGTGTTTTCGGCCAATGTGTCATTCACAATTGCCATTTTGGCGGAAAGAGACGCCCGCCCCGTTTCGATGGCGCGCATGTCCCGGTCTTCGCGGGCAGTACGGACCAAGCCGCGGAAAACCGGGACCATTGCCGGGCTGACGGTGGTTACCTGCCAATCCATCCATCGTTCAGCGATGGCGCGGGTTTGAAGGTCGTCAGGGTACAGCCCGCCAGAATCATGCTTCGCTGCGAGATATCGGACGCAAGAATTTGATTCCCAAGTCACGAACCCTTCGTCGATAATAACGGGGACCAGCCCATTCGGATTTAGCTTGCGAAATTCTGACGTTTCGTTACCGCCAAATTTACCGCCAATGTCTTCACGCTCGAACTGCAGTTCGAGTTCTGCACAAGCCCACAGGACCTTCATCACGTTAGAGGACGTGTCGCGTCCCAAAATTTTCAGCATGTCGATTATATCCCAAAGGAGAATATATAGATTAATTATTCCGCAATTGGGCCGGGCTGTCGACGTCAGCCCGCAGCGGGTTTATTCTGTCTGAAACGAAGAGAATTTGAATGAAGCCTTTGTCTAAAACCGCTTCAGATATCCTGAATATTGCCGGCACTCGTGTCGAAATTAAACGCCGTGGAAGGGGGCGGCCGCTGCTGGTTTTGCATGGCGAGGATGGGTTCGAATTCGATCTTCCGCTGATCGATAATCTGGCGAAGAATTTCGAAATTGTATCACCCCGGATGCCGGGCTTTGGGAAAACCCCCCTGCCGAATTCAATCAACAACATGGATGACATATCTTATATATGGCTCGAACTGATGGACCGGCTGGATCTCCAGAACACTACCGTGCTCGGCTTCTCTGTAGGCGGATGGTTGGCGTTGGAAATTGCGACCAAAAACACGAGCAGAATCGCGCGCATGGCCCTGACGGGCTGTGTCGGAATTAAATTCGGGGGACCTTATGACCGCGACATCGAGGATATCTACTTCCACAACGCGCAGGACGTGCGCGAGTTGCGATTTCACGATCCCGAAAAAGACCCGCATTTGGACCTGTCAGGCCTGAATAAGCGCCAGGCCATAAACCTAGCCCGGTCAAGGGAAGCGATCGCAAAAGTATGCTGGGAGCCCTACTTTCATAATCCCTCGCTTCGTCACAGGCTGCACCGGGTGGATGTTCCAGTTCATATAATATGGGGGGGCAAAGACGGGATGACCGCGCCGTCCTATGGTCGTTCGCTGTCAAAAGCGTTACCTCGCGGCCGCTTTGCTACGGTCCCCGGCGCCGGCCATTTTCCCCACGTCGAGCAGCCGGACAGGTTTGCAGCGGCGTTGGCGGATTTTCTTACAGGTACCAAAGGAGCCCGCTGATGGAATTTTATCATTTCACCGAGTTTGCCTGGCCGCATCTGCCACCAGATGACGAATTTACTTCCGCTCGGCTGAATCTGCCCAGCAGCGTATATGATCCGAAGAAGGGCGCCGATCTCTACAACATGTGCCTCGATCAGTATGTGCTGGCTGATGAGCTCGGCCTAAACTGTATGGTCAACGAGCATCATCAGACTGCTACGTGCCTGAACTCGTCGGGTACGGTCCCATTGTCGATCCTGGCTCGGCAAACCAAAAACGCTCGTATCCTGATTTTAGGTAATCCGGCAGCAAACCTTGCGGATCCCATCCGCTGCGCCGAGGAGATGGCGATGATCGATAATATTTCCTACGGACGGCTTGATTGTGGCTTCGTGAGAGGTGTGCCGTACGAACTGTTCGCGTCTAACCGTAACCCAACAGAAACCAGTGACCGGCTGTGGGAATCCATCGACCTGATCCAGAAGGCGTGGACTACCCACGACGGTCCGTTCAACTACGAAGGCAAGTGGATCCACAAGCGGCAAGTGAATGTCTGGCCGCGTCCTTATCAGGAGCCGCACCCGCCGGTGTGGACGACCGGCGGCAGCGATCTGGCGCATGCCTGCCGGACGGTGGCACGCGGGTTCACGTTCGCAATGTTCCTAACGCCGGTCGAGAAGCTCGCTGCTATGTTTAAGGGTGTGCGATCTTGGTGCAACGATCAGGGTCTTCAACGCCCCGCCGACGATAAATTTGCCTTCATGCCGCTGGTGGCCGTGGGGGAAACAGAAAAAGAAGCCCGCGAAGTCATCGAACGTGTGTTCTGGTATGTCGTTAATAACAAGGCTGAGCCGCAGCACCGGGCCCCGCCTGGCTATGTCCAAACTAATCTTTATGCTGATTTTCTATCCGGCAGGTTCACTGGTGGGCGGACGGATGCTATCCGCAAGCAGGGCATGGAATATTTCCGCGAAAACCACGTCGCGATCTACGGCACTCCGGAAAACGTAGTTGGTCAGATTAAGTCGTTGCACAAAAAAACCGGCGGTTTTGGCCATCTAATAGCAATGATGCATGCAGGAGACATGGATTTTGAGATGACCGCGAAGAACATGACGCTATTCGCTGAAAAAGTGACGCCTCATATTAAGCAGCTTGGCAGCGTTAGCAAAAAGTTTGGCCCCCTGACGAAGCGTGGGACAAAAAAAGCGGCTTAATCCAGATTTTATCACTCTTAGTTAAATTCCGAGGGCGATAACTGGGCTAAAAGTATGTGGGAAACTCATTCTTTCCCAATTTCGGGTCATGCCAGCGTGGTGTTTACCACCCATAATAATGCCGCAGCAATGGTCGAGGTGAGAAACACATACGCTATATTTGCGCGGGTGATTAAATCGGCGGGCGGGATGCCGAACATGGCGGCACCTGTGGCGACGGTCAGGCTACCGATCGAAATACCACTGCATAACCCCCATCCGACAAGCAGGGCTTGCATCAGGACCAGATCCGTTAGCCCTGTTGGCACACTGGTGAAAATGACCAGCAGAAATGTTCCGGTGACTATTGCGTGTATTCCGAATAGGCCGGCGACGTTCATCGTCATGATGACGATTAGGATGACTGCCCAAGCCGGCAAAGATAGGGCATTTAGCCAATCTAAAAGCCCCATATGGGGCAGCGCTGCCTCGAACACCGCTCCGAGCGCGGTAGACGATACCAGAATGGATGTTTCCGGGCCGATCCGGCCGATACCGTGCCCGGTTTGACTGAGGGCCACACCTAGATCACCTGTCTTAGCCGTCAGTACTGCAAGGATGCAGGGGATCGGTAAGACAAGGATCAACGCCTGCAATGTGGAGAGGCCGGTCGTGCCTGTCGCTCCTACCACCAGCAGCGCAGCGCAGAATACAGGTGATGACAACGGCGCAAGTGAGCCGAGAGATCGCTGGAGTGTGGCCAGTCCCCGGTTACGATCGAACAGCAGGACCGATACCGAGATGGCTATAACCGTCAGCGTCAGTCCGAGGCCCATAATTTGCCAAAGCGGTACGAGTGGCAAATACTGGCTTGCAACGGCCATACCAACGATAAATGGTGACCAGAAGGGCACCGTCATCATTCCTCGGATTGCGACGGTAAAAACATCGCGGCGCTGGGCAGCAGATGCATCTTTGCCCAGGATCGGCGCCAGCACCGCGAAGACCCCTACCTGCAGAACTGAACCCATGATATGGGTGCCAATGACTATACCGCTATCACGTTCTCGCGGAGGCAGAGCGCTGAACAATGCCCGCGCATTCGCGATTTCGGGCCGCTGATCGGCGGCTGCACGTAACAAAACAATAGTTGCGAGGAAAGCTGGGAAGATGGATGCCCTGATGATACCGGAAGGGATAGCGGTCCACTGGTCGTAGGTATGCGCCAAGATTAGCATCGCACCCATGAGAAACCCACATAGGATCATCGTGTGACGCGGCAGGCGCGGCAGGGCTGCGAGCAAAAACACCACCACCATTCCTGCCATAACTTCGGCAAGATACGGTAAGTCGATCAGTATATGTCCTGCCGCGAGAAGCCATAGCGCGCCGACGAGAAGGCTGAGAAGCGTGTTCACTTTTGTACAGGGTGTTCCATGGTGGTTGTGCGCCGGAGTTCTCGGCGCTCTGCGTAGTCGAAGCGGCGGCCGCGGTGCAAGGTGCATCGATTGTCCCACATTACGAGATCATCTGGTTTCCATCTGTGACGGTAAACGAAGTGCGGCTGCGTTGCGTGGTCAATCAGTTCGTTAACTAGTATCCGCGCCTCGGGTACGCTCATGCCCTTTATCTTATGGATATGTATCGGTGTGAAGAGATACACACGTCTTGATCCTGGATGGGTGCGGACTAGCGGCCAATGTGCTGGCGGAATACTTGCCATTTGTTCATCTGAATAGGTGTTACCCAGCAAAATGCGTGAATACAGCGGATGATGTTCGCCGATAAGACCGGTTACTATATCCCTCAGATCGTGGGGAAGCCGGTCATAAGCCGCCCGCATATCGGCGAATTCAGTATCTCCGCCTTTCTTTGGCACCAGGCGAGCTGACAGTAGCGAGTACTTAGCCACCGATTTCATGAAGGATGAATCCGTGTGCCAGAACTGGTTGGCCATCGACGAAGTTACGGCGGTGTGGTCACGTGCCATAACCCTATCATTGACATCGACATTAGCGATATCGACAAAGCCGGCATGCTTGAAACGATTTTGCTTTTTTGTGACGTTAAGCAGGCCCATATCCAATGGGCCAAACCAGTTTGTAAAGGTCATGTGCTGATCGTCGTCAAGCGGTTGATCTCGCCATACCAGAACGGCGTATGTATCCATCGCCGCCTCAATCTCCCTAACAATTCCCACATCGATTGTTTCCCGAAGGTCCAGCCCTGATGCCTCAGCTACAAAGTCGTCTGTAACAGGAGTGATTTTCAGCGACATGGGATTTCCATCGATATTAGTTTTTTACTATCCTACCCCCCTGACTAACCAAGGAACAGCGGAGGCATAGACGTGGCTAATAAGGATTTGCGGAATTGGATTGATGAGTTGGAAGCGAATAACCAACTCCAGCATGTAAGTGGTGCTGATCATCATGAAGAAATCGGTGCGATCGTCGATATTCATATGCATAAAATGACCAACCCCGCAGTTATGTTCGATAACATCCCGGGTTTTCCAGCCGGAAACCGGGTGTTGGCCAATATCCTGACCTCAGTCCCCCGGATAAATATCGCTCTCGGCAAGCCGGTGGACACCTCCGAAATTGAGTTGGTGAATTACTGGCGAGAATATATGAAGGATCAACCGAGCCATGCGCCAGTCGAAGTAAATGGCGGGCCATTAATCGAAAATGTCTTCGAAGGGGACGATATTGATATCACGACCATTCCTGCGCCCAAATGGCATGAGTTGGACGGGGGATATTTTATTGGTACGGCCTGCATGGTGGTTATGAAAGATCCGGATTCGGGTTGGATCAATTACGGCGCTTACCGAGTCCAGTCACACGATGCCAAGACAGCCTCCGTCATGGTTTCTAAGGGTAAGCACGGCGATATTCTAATGCGCAAATATTTTGATCGCGGTGAGCCGTGCCCGATCGCCGTGGTTGCCGGTATGCATCCTGCTCTGTTCATGGTTGCTGGCCTTGAAATGCCCTACGGCAAGAACGAATATGACTGCGCTGGCGGGATAATCGGTGAAGGTGTCGAGGTTATTAATATGCCGAAGACTGGTCTGCCTGTTCCGGCAAATGCGGAAATCGCATTCGAAGGTTTTATTCATCCCGACGATTTTGTCGATGAGGGACCGTTCGGTGAATGGCCTGGTTATTACGCTGGCGACATGCACCCAGAGCCAGCAATCCGCATCGAAACCTTTATGCATCGTGATAACCCAGTCCTGTTGGGCGCTATTCCTGCGGTACCGCCAAATGATGACACGTTCTACCGCGGTACTTATCGATGTGGTGCGGTATGGAACCAGCTCGAAGCTGCCGGGATACCAGAAGTAAAGGGAGTATGGGCGCATGAAGCCGGCGGAAGCCGTATGTGGCTGACCGTCTCGATCGCCACCCAATACGGCGGGCATTCAAAACAGGCAGGACTGATCGCGTCGCAATGCCACGCGGGCGCCTACGCGAACCGCTGGGTAATCGTAGTTGACGAGGATATCGATCCGTCAAATATGAATGATGTTATATGGGCCATGTGCACTCGTTGTGACCCCAAGGACGGCCTTGATATTCTAAACGGGTGCTGGAGCACGCATCTTGACCCAATGAGCTATAGCCATGAAGACCGGCGTAACTCGCGTGTCGTGGTTGATGCCTGTATACCCTTCCGAGAAAAAGAGAGCTTCCCCGCCGTCGCCCGGGCATCAAGGGAGTTAGACAAACGGGTTCGAGCAAAATTCGGAGATGTATTGCCTGATGGGTCTTAACCAATAACCTCGTCCGGCATTTCGATCGTATCGAGGCCCCCTGTAAAGATCATTATCTTAGGTTCACTAAAAATAGATTTTGTTCCGGTGCGCTTCCTGTTCCGCTAAATTAAAACCATGAGATTTTTTCAATCCAACGTCGTAAAAAATGTCTGATTACCTGACAATCTGTCGACCCGACGACTGGCATCTGCACCTCCGGGATGGTGCGATGCTTTGCGCGGTACTGCCCTATACAACGAGCGTTTTTGGACGTGCGATCGTGATGCCGAACCTAACGCCACCGGTAATCAGCGTGGCAGATGCAGTGGCCTATCGTCAACGGATCAACTCCGTTCTAGAGAGTGGAACGGATTTCGAACCTTTGATGACCGCCTATCTAACTGACGAGACGGACCCCGGCGACGTCAGCCGGGGACATTCAGAGGGTGTTTTTACCGCTGCAAAACTGTATCCCGCGGGTGCGACGACAAATTCTGATAACGGTGTAACAGATATAGATAATATTTCTGGCGTTCTCGAATGCATGGAACGCATCGGTATGCCGCTGCTGGTGCATGGTGAGGTTACGGACCCCGAGGTCGACATATTTGACCGTGAGAAGGTCTTTATAGACAGGGTGCTTGTGCCGACACTCAATCGGTTTCCGAAGCTAAAAGTCGTCTTTGAACACATCACGACTGAAGAGGGGGTTTCTTTTGTCCGACAGGCGGGTCTGAATGTGGGGGCGACTATTACTCCGCATCATCTTGTAATCAATCGAAACGCCATGTTTGCCGGTGGGATACGTCCTCACATGTACTGCCTCCCGGTAGCCAAACGTGAGAGACATAGGCTTGCGCTGAGGGCGGCAGCGATATCGGGTGACCCATCGTTTTTTCTCGGCACAGATTCTGCGCCGCACCCTACCTCAGAAAAAGAAACAGCCTGCGGCTGCGCGGGTATCTTCAACGCACCATCCGCATTGGAGGTATATGCTCAAGTGTTCGATGAGGAAAACGCGCTGCACCACTTGGAAGGCTTCGCCTCCTTCAATGGGCCGGCTTTCTATGGTCTTCCACCAAATAGAGACACGTTAACGTTGCAACGTGGGGATCGGCCTCCGGATGCCCGGTTTGAAGTCGACGGTGAGGAAATCCTGCCCTTCGACACGGGAAAGAAAGTCGGTTGGCGCATCAAGAAATAAACAGCGGCTTCATGTTGCTTGTCCGGGGTTTTTTTGCGATCAAGCCTTTCCAGGGAAGAGACGCACGTCTGGCATATGGGTTCCGGGTGGCGTAAACCTCTCTATATGCATGATGCAGAAGCGGAGGCGGTGATGGTCAAAAGACTCACACACTGGATCAACGGAAAACATATTGAGAGTACATCCGGAAGGTTCGGAGATGTTTATAATCCGGCTACCGGTGAGGTGGAAGCCCAGGTCCCTTTGGCGTCTATTGCGGAGATTACGGCCGCCGTCGCGGCGGCTAAGGGTGCGTTCCCGGGCTGGTCGGCGACGCCGGCACTTGCTCGCGCCCGGATCATGTTCAAGTATAAAACTTTGATAGAAGACAACGCCGAAGAACTGGCATCGATCATCACGTCCGAACACGGCAAAGTTTTGTCTGATGCCCACGGATCGCTGACCCGCGGACTAGAGGTGGTTGAATTTGCCTGCGGTATACCACAGTTATTGAAGGGCGAATTCACCGAGCAGGTGGGAACCGGGATCGATGCGTGGACCACGCGTCAGCCGTTAGGGGTATGCGCCGGCATAACACCATTCAATTTTCCAGCGATGGTACCGATGTGGATGTACCCGATGGCGATCGCTTGCGGTAATACGTTTATTCTTAAGCCGTCTGAAAAGGATCCCTCGTGTGCCCTTCGCCTCGCGGAGTTGGCGACAGAAGCGGGTGTTCCCGATGGCGTCCTGAACGTCGTGAATGGGGATAAGGAAGCCGTCGATGCCATCCTTTCCCATCCCGACATCCCTGCAATAAGCTTCGTCGGCTCTACGCCGATTGCAAAGTATATATATTCGACGGGGGCTGCGAACGGGAAGCGCGTACAGGCACTCGGTGGGGCAAAGAACCATATGGTCATTATGCCTGACGCGGACCTTGATCAGGCTGCGGATGCGCTTATGGGTGCAGCATATGGCTCAGCGGGTGAACGCTGTATGGCGATTTCAGTTGCTGTCGCTGTCGGCGATGCCGGGGATAAGCTGATGGATTTACTGACGCCCCGAGTAGAGGCGCTGAAAATCGGCCCTGGTACGGACAATGACATGGATATGGGACCGCTAGTCACCCGAGACCACCTAAATAAAGTCAGCAGCTATGTTGAAATTGGCGTGGAGGAAGGTGCCGATCTAGTCATCGATGGTCGTGATTATTCGATACAAGGCTACGAAGATGGTTTTTTTATCGGCGGGTGTCTATTCGACAATGTCACCACCGATATGCGTATCTATCGTGAAGAGATCTTTGGCCCGGTATTGTCTGTCGTCCGTTCGCCCGACTTTAATGATGCCGTCGAGATCATCAATGATCATGAATTCGGCAACGGCGTGTCAATATTTACCCGCGATGGCGATGCTGCGCGCGAATTCACTAACCGGATTCAGGTGGGTATGGTTGGCGTGAATGTGCCTATACCGGTGCCAATGGCTTTTCATTCCTTCGGTGGATGGAAAAATTCTCTGTTTGGAGACATTCACATGCACGGACCCGAGGGTGTGCGGTTCTACACCCGGCAGAAGGCAGTTACCTCTCGATGGCCGACAGTGATTCGATCCGGCGCTGAATTTACAATGCCCACAATGAAATAGCATCATCGCGTCCGGTAAAAGAATTCGTTTTGCTATATGGGGCCTTAACCGGTTCGCTGGAAATAACGGCCGTGATTAGTGTTTCGAAGGACGTAGGACGCGTCGCCAATTGACCGGGGCATGGGTTCTGAACTTAATCGATCGGCTGGACGGTAGAAATTATATGCGCCTAACTTTTTGGTGCCGGCGTAATTCGGAGGATCCTACCTTCGCTCTCGTCCAATGCGTATACGGCCCCGTCGGGACCGACCGCTACGTCGCGGATGCGGTTCCCTAGTTGTTGGAGAAGTCGTTCCTCACTCACTATCTTCTCGTCGTCGAGTATTAGGCGTATTATTGCGCCTGCTCGCAATCCCCCTATCATTATGTTGCCCTTCCAGGCGGGGAAAAGATCAGCGTTATAAAACGTCATCCCACTCGGTGCGATGACTGGTGTCCAAGTTTTTACCGGGGGTGTGATACCTTTTCTGAATTTCTTTCCGCCACCGATCGGATTGCCCGAATATTCAACCCCATGGGAAACAAGCGGCCACCCGTGATTGTTACCGGCGGTAACGATATTAAGTTCATCTCCACCCCGAGGGCCATGTTCGATGGCCCAGAGCTTGCCTGTCTTCGGATGAAGATCGGCGCCTTGGATGTTGCGGTGACCATAGGACCAGACCTCTGGTCGCATGTTGGTTTTTCCAACGAAGGGATTGTCTGCTGGAACATCGCCGTCGACTGTCAACCGGATAATCTTGCCTACCTGACCATTTAGGTCTTGGGCAAGGTGCCGGTTGCCCAGATCTCCGGTTGTGAGAAATAAATTGCCATCCTTCGCCATCAAAACGCGAGATCCGAAATGTCTCCCACTGCCTACTTTTGGTGCCTGGCGGAAGATGGTCCTTGTGTGATCAAGTTGAGTGTCGTCGTTACTCAATCTGCCGCTCAACATGGCTGTGTAGAGCATCCCTGTTGGGGACTGCTCGGTATAGGTCAAGAATAACAACCGGGTTTTTGTAAAATCGGGGTGGATCATCACATCGAGAAGCCCACCTTGGCCGATATAGCCGACGGGTGGTATTCCCATTATCGGTTTTGATTTCTCGCCAATTTTGTTGACAATCCGGAGGTGTCCTATCTTCTCCGTAACGACCATACGTCCGTCAGGCAGAAAATCAATGGCCCAAGGTGACGTTAGCCCATCTGCTATAGTCTCAACCTTTATTTTGCCGGTTTTTGTCATGAATGTATCGACGGCATTGGCTGGAGCGGGGACGGTGCTCAGAAGCGAAACCAAGGCTGCAACCGCGTTTAATTTCATGAGTGTCTTTCTCCGTCGGCCAAATTCCAAGTATCATACACGAGAACCTCATGCTTCGGGTCCGTCTCTGGATCCCAGAACCTATCTAGGATGCCTTAACAATGAATGCCATTGCTCTTCACGTCGAACTGACCCTCCATCCAGAACAGACGGATGCCTACCTTGCTCGTGCATTGCAGCATCGAAATAACGTCTGCGCAAATGAACCCGCCTGTCAGCGGTTTGAAATTTCCGTCGAAGAGACAAATTCTAATCTTGTCAGATTGTACGAGGTCTATGACGACGAGGCAGCGGTCGAGCATCATATGCAAACCCCATATATGATCTCTTACCGCGAGGAAACCGCTCCAATGATTGCGGACAGGAAGCTAACGCGAGCCATATTGGCACACGCCTAAGGAGGACCCGGAATTAGGCATGGAAAACCGGTGCGTGATACTGAACGCACGCCCTGTTGGCGTGCCGGGGGCAGATTTTTTCGACATCGAAACCCGCCCGGTGCCGGACTTGAAGGAAGGTCAGTTCCTCGTCCGTAACCAGTATCTGTCCGTTGACCCCGCAATGCGCGGCTGGGTGAACGATGTCCCAAACTATTCTACACCCGTCCCGGTGGGGGCCGTTATGAGGGCTGTCTCAGTGGGGGAGGTCGTCGACAGCCGGCATCCGGACTTTAAGGAGACAGATTTCGTATTGGGGGTGTTCGGCTGGCAGGACTATGCGATTAGTGATGGGTCTAATGTCATGCGTCGATTGCCGGAAGCGGACACCTCGCTTTCGCTGGCGCTGGGCGTGCTGGGACTGAATGGGTTGACAGCCTATTTCGGTCTTCTCGATTTGTGCGAACCTAAACCGGGAGAGACTATAGTAGTATCGACGGCAGCGGGTGCGGTCGGGTCATGTGTGGGTCAAATTGCCAGGATTAAAGGGTGTCGGACAGTGGGTATTGCTGGCGGGGCGGAAAAGGCCCGAAAGTGCATTGATGAATTCGGGTACGACTACTCTATCGACTACAAGAACTCACGCGATTTGGACGCGGAACTGGCAGTGGCCTGTCCGGATGGGGCCGATATGTATTTTGACAATACCTGCGGTCCGATCAGCGACGCGGTGTTCGGCCATCTCGCCCTTGGGGCGAGGATTGCAGTATGCGGTACCTCGAGTATTCAGGAATGGCTGC
>JAYYZV010000170.1:0-9855 GCA_036339975.1 Pseudomonadota bacterium
CAAAACACACCATCCTGAGGGACATCTTCGGTTTCGGCTCCTTTCGTCCCGGACAGGAGCAGGTGATCGACGCATTGCTGACGGGACGTAACGTGCTGACAGTGATGCCAACAGGTTCGGGAAAATCTCTTTGTTTTCAAATTCCGGCGCTGGTCGCCGGCGGGCTGACGATCGTCGTCTCGCCACTTGTCGCCCTGATGGAAGATCAGGTCTCTTCTCTAAAACTGGCGGGCGTAGCCGCCGACGCAATCAATTCCTCCCGCCCGCGCGGTGAGAATGTTGCAGCCTGGCGCCGCGCTGCGGTTGGCGAAACACGGCTTTTGTACATGGCGCCGGAACGCCTGATGACCGACCGCATGCTGGGAGCGCTGGGGGAGCTAGACATCCGGATGTTCGCCATCGACGAAGCCCACTGCATATCGCAATGGGGACCTGCGTTCCGCCCGGAATACAAAGCGCTATCGCAACTACGCGGCGTATTCCCGAGCGTCCCGATTGCCGCCCTGACCGCGACTGCCGATGCCGTTACCCGCGACGACATAGTGGCTCAGCTGTTCGACGGCGAAGGCGAGTCCGTTGTGCTGGGGTTCGACCGCCCCAACATCCGCCTGTCGGTGGAGATGAAGCAGGACTGGAAACAGCAGATGACTGACTTTCTATCCCGGCAGGAGGGCGAAAGCGGCATCGTCTATTGCCTTTCACGTAAGAAGACAGAGGAAACCGCGCGGTATCTGCAGGACCGCGGTATCAAAGCCCTACCTTACCACGCGGGTATGGACCAGTTCGATCGCCAGGCGCACCAAAATGCCTTTATGACCGACCCTGGCGTTGTCATCGTCGCTACGATCGCGTTCGGCATGGGGATAGACAAGTCAGATGTGCGTTTTGTACTCCACGTGGACCTACCGGGTAGCGTCGAAGCATATTATCAGGAAATCGGTCGCGGAGGCCGAGACGGCAGACCGGCCAATGCCCACATGATCTATGGCTTGCAGGACATCCGCATGCGCCGCATCTTTATCGAAGATGAGAACTCTGGGCCAGACCGCAAACACCGCGAACACAAGCGCCTTGATGCCCTGGTGGGATACTGCGAAGCTCCGGAGTGCCGCCGGCGGTCGCTGTTGGATTATTTCGGCGAGAAGATAGACGCCTGCGGTAATTGCGACGTATGCACCGATCCGGTCGAACTCACGGACGGCACAGAACATGGCCAAAAGGTCCTAGCCGCGGTCGACCAGTCGGGACGCATATACGGCGCGGCCCATGTCATCGACATCCTGCGTGGCGTACCAACTGAAAAAATTTCGAAGGCCGGTCATGATCAACTCCAGGCCTTTGGCGTAGGTTCAGAACTGAGAAAGCAGGAATGGCAGTCCATTATCCGCCAGCTGGTTGCAGCGGGTTTTCTACGACTGGACATCCAGGGATATGGGGGCCTTACGATTACCTCGAAGGGTGAAGACCTGATGCGAAGCAAGGAAAGTTTCCGATACCGTCCGGACACATTAAAAAAATCTGGCGCCGCGAAGCGGCGGGCTAAAGATCTCTCCAACGATACCAATTTGGAGGAAGCGGATACGGAACTACTGCACCACTTGCGGGAGTTGCGGCTGCAGATTGCGAAGGCAAAAGGTGTCCCCGCCTACGTTATTTTCTCAGACCGCTCCCTTGTCGATATGGCACGTCGCAAACCAAACACCGCAGACGAATTCGCCGAGGTGCATGGTGTTGGTGCCGCCAAACTCCGCCGTTTTTCCGAACCCTTTTTGGCGGCAATCAAGGAACCCAGATAGTGCCTCATACTAAAGACAGCGGTTTTCGTTCTGGTATAGTTGACGCAAGAGATTAACGGAGAAATACGAATGAAAGTCAGCGTCGGCGATTTCGAACTAAATTGCGAGGTGGAGGGCAAGGACGGGGCGCCGTGGGTGACCTTCAGCCATGCGCTGGGAAATAACTTGTCGCTTTGGGACGATCAGGCGGCGCTGTTGAAAGATGATTACCGGATTTTACGTTACGATCATCGAGGTCATGGCGGGTCCGACGCACCCGCCGGTCCATATTTCTTCGACGACCTGATGAAGGACGCATGCGCTTTGCTAGATCATTTCGGCATTGAAAAAACCCACTGGGTCGGTCTTTCCATCGGTGGCATGCTGGGATACGGCATGGCACAGCACCACGGTGACCGCCTGATATCTCTAACCGCCTGCGATTCCCGGCCCGATGCGCCACCAGATTACGCCGCCTATTTCCAGTATCGAATCGACACCGCCCGAGAAAAAGGCATGGAGGGTGTAGTGGAACCAACCATCACCCGCTGGTTCACGCCGGAAACGGTGAAGTCTAACCCCCCGTCACTGGATAAGGTCCGTGATATGCTGCGCTCGACCAACCCGGTCGGACACGAAGGTTGTTGTGAAGCGCTGAAGCGGCTGGCCTTCGGGTCGGGTCTCGGAAAAATCGAGGTGCCTACGCTTATCATTGGCGGCGCGCAGGACAAGGGAGCGCCGCCGGAAATCTTGGCCGAGACTGCCGCCGCAATCCCGAACTGCCGCCACGTGGTGATCGACGGCGCCGGACACATCGCCAATATCGAAAACCCAGAAGCGGTAAACACTGCGCTGTCTGATTTTCTGACCGAACTTTCGATCGCGGTATAATCCAGTGCCAGAAACGGCAGGCCCTAGCGGCACGGCACTGATTTCGGCCTTGAAGAAGGCCGGGGTCTACCACATCGCCGCCCTGCCAGACATTACAACCAGCGCCGGACTTTTGTGGCCGGTGTCCGAAGACCCGGAGCTGACGCTAATCCGGCTTTCCAAGGAAGATGAAGGCGTGTCGATTTGCGCGGCACTGTCCTATTGTGAAAAGCGGGCCGTGTTGCTGATGCAGCAGACCGGGTTAATGGATTCGCTAAACAATGTGCGGGCTGTAGGCTGCGAATACGAACAACCGGTCTGCATGTTGGTGGGGCTTCTCGGGAAGGAAGCGGATAGGGCGCCGACGGAGTCCGCTAATTTCGGTGTGCGCATCATCCAACCGGTGCTGGACGCAATGGAGATCGACCATATTCTCATTGAAGGGACGAAAGACGTAGGACATCTGACGGCTTCTATAGACCGTGCCTACAAAACATCGCAACCGATGGTCGCGCTGATCGGACGACGTGTGCGACCATGATGGAGCGTATGGCCTGTTTCGAAAAAATCCGCGACCTCCGGGACGGCGCCATCGTGGTATCGACCTACACCTCAGCGTTCGAATGGCACCGGGTGGACCCGGATCCGCTCAATTTTGTCAGCGTGGGTGCTATGGGGCAGGCCTCGTCGCATGCGCTAGGCCTTGCGATTGGCCTACCGGATCAGAAAATCATAGTGCTCGACGGCGATGGTAGCTTGCTGATGAACCTGTCTACCCTGACTACCATCGCGAACGTAGCACCAAAGAATCTTGTTCATTTTGTAGCTGAGAATGGCACATACGAGGCCAACGGCGGTCATCTGACCCCGGCGCAAGCGACAGCCGATTTTGCTGGCCTCGCATCAGCTGCCGGCTATTCGCAGGCCCATTCTTATGAAGGGTTAAACCAGTTCGCAGCAGACCTGCCAGATCTTTTGACCGCTCCGGGGCCGGTTTTCGCCGCACTGAAGGTGGAAGCCGGCAACGCACCGCCCTTGGAATACGATTACCGCTGGCTGCACCACGCCGACCGGCGTCGCGAATTCAGGGTGGCAGTGAAACCGTTGCTGAAAGGCTAGACCTGGGTCCAGCACAGGCTACGCCGGCGGCATACGGTCGCAGAGCGGACAGTTTCGAAGTGAGTTAAAACTAAACCTAGGGGTTCGGCTGGGGTAAGTCAGGACCAGTAAATGAAATTACCGTCCGTCAGGCGCCCCATATAGGTACTGACCCCCATCCGACGCTGCCCGGGATCGACCGCCGTCCATTCATGCGGATTATGGGAATTGAACATGATGACGTCGCCCTTGGCGGGCGTGTAGACATACGTCTCCGCACCATCGATATAGGATCGGTCGAAACCTTCGATCTCGACTTTGTCACCGGGTACCGATTGTACACGGTATGGCCTGTTGTACAGAGTGGTCTTACCACCCTCACCCGCGACGTGGCTGGCAAAAAAATTCCAAGTGATCTGACTAGCCACCTTGCTGATAACGTAGTCGCACGCACTGTACATCGTGACATCCGCATGCAGGGTGCCACCGCCACTGGTTTCTCGGATAATTCCGGCGTAATAGCGGCCGTAATCAGGCTCTTCCGCGAGGGTTAGCGTGTTCTGGGGATACAATTCACGTATCAAGCCCCACATCCGTTCGAACGGGTTCCACGACATATTCGCCAGCACTGCTTCGTGTTCAGCCCAAGCCTGATCAACTTCGGAAAAATAGTCTTCCTTCGTCCCTTTGCGTTTTTCGAACTGCGTTAGACCGACATATTTAGGCGGATG
The DNA here is from genome assembly GCA_036339975.1 of Pseudomonadota bacterium. Taxonomy (GTDB): domain Bacteria; phylum Pseudomonadota; class Alphaproteobacteria; order MPNO01; family UBA830; genus UBA830. The sequence continues at coordinate 4,475 of JAYYZV010000170.1, forward strand.
TTGCAAGCCGGGGACTTTGTATGTTTTGTGCAAACCGACCGCATCCATTGCCGCAACAAGGTCATCACACTCAACTTCACTAGCAAACCCTGTAATCCGGACACAAGGAATCTCAAATCTGCACAGCGCGTCGAAATTCTCCTGCGTCAACGGCAGTTCTTCCCGCGCCTTCCAACGCAAATTTTCATAGCCAGTATCCGTTTCCAGGGTCTTCTCCATCATAGGGCCTTCAGTTTGGGCATGACTTCCTCGCCAAACAACGTGATCGATCGCATGGCATCTTCGTGCGCCATGCTACCGATATTGAACGCGATTACCATATAGTTCACACCCAACATCTCAATCTGTTCAGCGAGCAATCTCGTCACGGTCTCAGGCGAGCCGGCAATATGAGCGCCTCCCTTCATCGCCTTTTCGACCGAGTCGACGGCATTGCGGGCGAAGGTCGGCCCCTCGACTTGATTTTCTCGCCACAGCTTGGTCAGGTTGTCATGCCAGACCTTGTAAGCCGGTCGTGCAACGACCAAGGCTTCACGGTCAGTTTCGGCAACCGTGACCTGGCGACTTACTCCTACTGCCACACCCCCGTCGAACGATGTTTCCGGACCGATGGGCCGAGTGTTCTTTGAATAGGCCTCACGAAAAGTTTCAATATTAGTCCTAGCCATTTCGGGACCGCCCAGCGTGCAGAAATGAAAACCGCTCTTGCCGGCGTAGGCGCTTCCATCAGGGGTAGACGATGGGTACCAAATCGGCGGGTGCGGTTCCTGGAGCGGCTGCAATTCCATAGGTACGTCTATATAGTTGAAATGCTTGCCCTCGAAGGTAAGGGAGCTCGACGTCATACCCTCGAGCAGGACCTTCAGTGCTTCATCGTATACTTCGCGTGCGGTTTCAGCGTCGTAGTTGTGGTAATTGAGCTCAAACGGAGACACGCCTCGCCCGACGCCTATTTCCATACGACCGTTCGACAGGTGATCAAAAATACTGACTTCCTCTATCAGACGCAGAGGTGAATAAAGAGGCAAAAGGTAGGTTAGCGGGCCAAGTCTTATTTTTTTCGTCGCCTGCGCGACGGCGCCAAGAAACACCCCTGGAACCGGCACCATATTAAGCGGTGTCGCGTGGTGCTCAGCCACATGGTAGCAATAGAATTCAAGTCGGTCGGCTGCGACAACATAATCCACCCGTTGCGCAAATTGCTCGGCAAGCGGCCGGCCGGACCTATCCACATGATCAAATATTCCAAATTTCATTATTCGTCTCCCGGCGAACAAATTGATATTAGACGTCTGGATATCGATTTAATTCCCTATCAAGTCGACTAGGTGCCCTAGCAATTCCTCCATGTCAGCGAGGTTATGGCGCCTCTGAGCAACGGCTATATGAGGGCTTAGAACCACATTCGGATAATTTTTCAACGGTTCGTCAGAGGCGCCTGGTTCTTCGTAATGCACATCTAGCCCAGCGCCGCCGAGATGCCCGCTATCGAGTACCTCGATCAAGGCTTCACGGTCGATGATATGGGCGCGCGAAACATTGGCTACGATAGCCCCTGTTTTCATCTGTTTGAATGCATCGGTGTTCAGCATACCTTCTGTCGATTCGTTAAGCGGCAGGTGAATGCTGATGAAGTCGGATCGTTTTAATAACTCTTCATACGAGACATAGGTCGCTGCATAGTTTCTTTCGATCTCTTTCGGCAGTCGGGAGCGTTGGTAATACAGAATATCCATTCCCATCGCCTTCGCCCTGATGGCGACTTCACGGCCGACCTCTCCAAGCCCGAGTGCTCCTAATGTTGCCCCCTGCAGGCTCCGCAAACCGTGTATCCTGGCCCAGTTTGCACCGGCAACATGATCCGGATTGAATTTAGCCGGGTGGTAGCCCAAGGCCCGCAAAGACCCGAAATCCAGAGCTCCGTCGGTCTCAACCATTTTCCGGCCAACCGCGAGCATCAACATAATGGCATGCTCTGCTACGGTACCGTTCACCCGGCGGCGCAGCACTCGGACAGGAATCTCTGCACCTTTGCAGGCTTCTAGGTCGATATTACGGGTGTCGACGCCAAATTTCTGGATCAATCTCAGTTTCGATCCAACGGCAATTTCACCAGGTCCTATGCGAAAGCTTTCGGTAACAACGGCGTCTGCTTCCGGTAACGTCGCCCGCATTCTATCTTCGTCTTCGACCATCCTTACCCGAGAGGGATAAATGGTCGCCGCACGTTTTCTTTGTTCGTCGAACCAATCGTCGAGATCCGGAATATCGAAGTCTATATAGTCGTGAAACCCATCGACCCGGGCCGGCGCAACGTCCGGATCAAGTATCACTTGCAAAAAACGCAGTATCTTGTCGTCCTGAACGACAATAGTGGCCATGTGACGAACCTCCCAGACGCGGTAAGCTGAGACCCTAACATATACCGTAAGAAATAGAGGCACACATGGCTCGCATTCCGTTCTTAAACCCAAAGGATTTGCCGGAGCACGACGATCTTGTTACCCGGATCACGGGTCGTCGTCGCGGCAAGCTGTTAAATGTCTACCGGACCCTGTTACACAGCCCGCCTTTGGCGGAAAGCTGGTTCAATCATATAAACCAAATTCGTTGGGGCACGAAGCTGAACGGGAGACTGCGCGAAATAGTAATCATCCGACTTGGGCACCTGTTTTCTTCCTCATACGTGTTGCGTCAACACGTACCAAAGCTAGCGTTTGATGAAGGGATGACGCAGGAAATGTGCGATGCACTCTCCGGCTGGGCGGAGTCTGATTTATTCAGCAAAGTAGATCGGGCTTTGCTAGCGTATGTCGACGCGATGGCAAAGGATATGGTGGTATCCGATGACATCTTCGCTTCCCTGAAAGAGCATTTTTCAAATCGTCAGATCGTGGAGCTAACGCTGATGGTTGGCGCTTATATTTCACATGCTCACGTATTGCAGGCTCTGGAAGTCGATCTGGAGCCCAATGAAAATGCTGGTGTGTAGCTAATCAGCCAACTGGAAGACCCGGCTGGACGCCCTCCGGCAACTGCGCGTCAAAGGCTATAAGAACGGCAGCAGTCATGGCATACATTCCCATCAAGTTTACAAGGTCGACCAGTGTTCGTCGGTCATATGCGCCAGCTAGCCTTGCGAAGGTTTCGGGTGACACCCGGTGTTTCTTGAAAAGTTCCCGCCCGAATTCGATCAAGGCTGCATCGGTTGCGTCTAATTCACTTGTAGATTTTCTGCACCTAACAATATCGACAATTTTTCGCGAAACACCTTGCCGTAACGCCTCCGCTTCATGGGCGTACCATTCAAATTGGCAATCGTACTCCCTCGCTGTGACCAAAATCGCAAGTTCTCGTGTTCGGGCGTCTATAATCTCTGGCTGCCTAAGATAAAGATTTACGGGCCGCAATCCATTAGACAACTCGGGGCTGTGAAGCCTAATACCGCCCGGACCACGCAAACCTGCAAGGGAGCCCCCGGTCGGATCCGAAAGTGCATCATAAGTCTGACGGCTTACATCATCCAGTAAATCGGGATGGGGCAGGGGAAGGCGACAACGTGATTCCGGGTCTATGTCGGCTGGAAGTTTTTCTTTACTCATTCTCGGCTCCGAATTATCGGGTTCGCCGCAGTTTAACCTCCGGACCGCCCAAGACACGAAATCATTGCCTTTGCGTTCTGGCGCATTAGATCGAAGTAGAGATCAGACCCGGGTGAGAGGTTTACACCGACAGGATCAATGACCGCAATTTTTGCCGGTGTACCGCGGACCGCAACTTTCGCTAAAGCCGCGGGAAACTGTGGCTCGGAAAATAGACATCTGGCACCGCTCTTCCTAATAGTCTTCCGGACTTCCGTTATCCTTCGGGCACCTGGTTCCTTCTCTGGGGTTAGAGTGATTGCTCCTACGTACTTCATACCGAACTCTGCGTTAAAATACTGCCAAGCATCGTGAAAAGTCATAAAGGGAAGGTTTTTAACCGGCTGAAGGATTCCTTCTAACTCTCGTTTAAGAGAACGGAGCCGAACCGAAGCTCTATCCGCATTAGCTTTGTACCGCACGCTATTCGCAGCGTCTTTTTCGGAGAGAATCCCCGCGATCGCTTTGACCAAGGCTACGGCGTTCTCTGTGTGTAACCAGATATGAATGTCGTGCTCGCCGTCATGATCATGATGGTCATGACCTTTGTGGGCTTTTTCCTTGTGATCGTCATGATCTTTGTGGCCATGTTTCTTGTGATCGTCATGATCTTGGTGGCCATCATGATCGTCATGTTCATCCTGCCATTTCAAGAGTTTGACACCAGGTGCCTCTAGTAAATCAACCACAGTGGCTCGTCCTGCTAGGGCTCGCAGCGGTTTTTTCATAAATGTTTCAAATGACTCATCAATACGAAGTACAATTTCCGACTCTGCCAGAGCACGTGATTGTGATGGCTTTAACGTATATTTATGTGGGGATTCTGATCCGGTGAGGAGTAACCTAGGGGATCCCACACCGTCCATCACCAATGTCGCTAACGAGTGAATGGGCGGAATTGTAGCGACGACGCGGGGTTGGGCAAACGCAGAGGAAAACGTTGCGATGGGAAGTAATAGTGCTATTAAAATAGCTGCGGTGCGAACATGCATTTCTTTTTCTTTATGTTATAATGTAGCATTTATTTGGCACAGTAGAACCGCTTGGTCAATTATCGGAGTTTCCGATGGCATTTTCAAATCAGCTCAACACCTTTCCCCAACCTGGGCATGATCACGATCTATGCACCTCTGAGGCGCTGAAGATCGCGGAAGAAAGGTGCAGATCGCTAGGGCTTCGCTTTACACCCCTCAGACGCCGCGTCCTCGAGATCGTTTGGGCGCAGCATGGGCCGGCTGGTGCTTACGACATACTGGGAAAGCTGCGCGACGACAAACAGAATGCGGCGCCTCCCACGGTATATCGGGCCTTGGAATTCCTTGTAAAGAATGGATTTGTCCACAAAATAGAATCTCTGAACGCCTTTGTTGGATGCGGCAGTAGCGGAAAGAATCACAGCGGCCAGTTCCTGATCTGCGGAAAATGCAACCAAGTCGGCGAATTGGATGACACGGAGATCGCCGCGGTGATTGAAAAAAAAGCTAAGCGTCTGGGTTTCAAGGTCGCCCGTCCAACAGTCGAGGTTCTAGGTTTATGCGAGACCTGTGATACGGCCGCTAATGGCTGACGGGGCGCTTGTTTCTTCGGAAACGCTAGTAACAGGCAATAATATAGGCGTCCGCTATGGTCAGCGTATGGTGCTTGACGATGTGGATATAGCCGTACACCGCAACGAGCTGGTGACCTTGATCGGCCCAAACGGTTCAGGAAAAACCACGCTGGTGCGTACGTTACTTGGTC
>JAYYZV010000171.1:0-4828 GCA_036339975.1 Pseudomonadota bacterium
CATAGTTTTCAAATGTCACGCGGCTCACGATTCGGTTCACCCAGCGTTATTCACGTCAATTGTCCAATTAAGGCGATACTCAATCCGTTGGGTAAAGCCCTTCTTAAAATGGCCAATCGCGATTTCCTTTTCGCTGGCCGATGCGTGGATCGGTATTTCACCCAAGTCAAATTTTTGCAGGCCTCGTGCCTTGCTGCGCAACATCGAGTTGAAGAGAGGCCAGTGCCCCAGCGGTTTTTCAAAAGAAGCCCGATCGTATACCGCGGAGCTATAGTATGTTGTTGTCTTGCTATCAAAGACTAACATCCCGGCCACGAGGTCGTCGCCGTGATACCCTATGGAAAGTTCGCCTAATCCTTTGGCGAGCAGCTCGAACTGCGCGTCCCACGATTTTTCGGGCCGTGTCACCCGTCCGGCGATCCGTTTGTGAAATTCGCGATATCGACCAAACAGTTCTACGTCGGGATTCTCTTTATTTACATAAAGAAGGGAGAATTCCCTCTTACCCCAATTGATAAGGGATTTATAGCGCCTCCGCAGATCACGTTTCAGTTCAACCTCCGTTACGGTCAGGTCGGCGACGGCTTGCAATACCGGTTTGAGTTCACCTTTCCGAGCAATAGCAGCCCTTCCGACGTGCGAGGCCAGACCAGCTTGGTCCAATTCCAAAATATGTAATGACTGGATGTTTTCCGATCGTCCAATTCCGTCTAATTCCGAGAAGACATGCTTCGTCATACTTGCGCTTTGAGCCTTCTCGTCACTCGAAAATCGAATAATCAACGGCCAACCAAAGAAACTGAGTTGGCCATCCGCCGCATTGCATTCGACAAGAGCAACGGCCTGGCCGTTCTCGACAACGCAAAACGAATAATCCGTCGGCATATCCGACAAGGTTTGCGGAATGTAGGACCGGCCAAACTCGCCATACACCGGGTCATCATCCCAGGTCGGGAAGCTTGTCTCCGTCGCGTAGCTCGCGAATAGCTGAGGTTCCGCGCTCCGGCGGATAATTTCAATTTGACTCATTAAAATCGTGCCGTCACGCCGCTCTCGACTTCCCCGTGACCTTCTCGAGCAGCCCTGCATCGTAGACGCGCTCAAGATAGTCGCGGACGGTCGATAACGGTAATTCCAATTCGTGCGCAATATCGATAAGAGATTTGTCGCCTTCGAGGTTGAACATAATCTGCTCGGTCTTCAAATTGAGCTCTAAATCTTCTCGCCAATCGACCCAAAGACCGTACCTCGACAACATGAGAGGCCCTTCGAACTTGCGTCGCGGCCAATAATTCTCCTCCAGTGCCTCGATAACGTGCCGGATCACCGCTAGCGCCTCGTCCAAATTCTCCGGCCGGATGATGTCCGGGTTGTCGTCGCTGGTATGATACTCATCATAAGGCCAACGCGTGAGTGACGGCGTCGGAATATCGAACCCGGGACCATTGGTCACCGCTTCATCGCTCGCCACGACTTGGCGAAACTTGCCGGTCCGTTCAGGGCCATGCGCACGAAACTGCCGCATGACGACTTGGAATGCCCGATCAATCAGCGAATCCTCTTGCCTGGAAAGTTGCAGAATAAACGAATTCTCATGTCCGACCATTTCACAGAACCAGGCATAGTCGATGTTCCGGACAAGGTCAGGAAACCTGTGGAACCATGCGATCGTGCCGATCGTCTCCGGCACTACGAGAAGTCGTACGCCATATTTGCGACTCTCTCTTACCGCACAAAGCTCACGCAATAGCTCGGCACCGACGACCAAACCCGTGAGTGAATCGTTGACCTGATAAGGGTGGCAGATATTCGTTAGGAACAAAATGTCGCGGCCGCTGGTGCCGGGAAGATAAATTTCGCCCAGCCGGAAATCGTCGTCCGTGAATTCGACATCGATGACCCCCTCAACGGGGGTGTCATCCGGCAGATCTCGAATATCGTTGTCCCGCACGCAAAAACCCCACGAGCGTTCGTAGTATGTGAACTCCCAAGGAAGGGCGTCCGGCCGCTTCGGATTACTCAAAATATGGTCCCGAAACTCCCCTAACGTTCCCTCGAATCTCTGAGGCAATGAATAAGACAGCAAATTCAAGGGGTTCTCGGCGAAGTCGGCGATCTTACGCCCCCCGACTTTCAACCAAGCTTCCCGCACTTCGTAACGCTCGGGGATCCACCATGTCAGTGCATCCGTCTTCGGCTCGAACGTGTGAATCTGCCAACGCGGATCGCCGATATAGTCACCGACAATATCGAGCGACTTGTCCATATCCGCGCAGTTGAGTGTTCGGTGTAGTGGCCACAGTGTCGACATCAAATCGAACATCCGTTCGCCGCTCAGAGATGAAACGGATGAATTCAAGGCACGAGAGCCTCGACGACATAAGCCGAGCAGAGAAAATATCCGCGCCAATCGGAAGATTCTTTTTCCATCTTAAAAGCGGCTTCCCGGAAAGCGTCGGGCGCAACGGTATCCCCCTCCAGCATCGGCAGCGTCGGATGGAAATGATACCAGTGTATCACCGGCGATTCCAAACCGGATCGCGCGAACAGGTCCGGTACGGTAATCGGATTATGCCTTTTAGCCTGGATCGAATCATACCCTGGTTTACCCGCCTCGGACTCGAGCCGCATGAAAGGTTTGTCCATGGCAAGCACGCCGCTTAGATGCGCACTCGTGGCATCCTTTATCTCTTGAGGCGTTTTCTCGAACAGCTCGTTCATGATGAAATCATGTGTAAATCGATTCATCGTTATAAGGTCGAACAGCGGATTGCGAAATTCGACAAAGACTCGTCCGCCAGATTTCACGCTTCGCCTCAAGTTTTCCAACGCCAGCTGATCATCATTGACATGTGGCAAGACGCCGAAACATATGGCGACATCGAATAATGTGTCAACGACCAGAGCAGAGAAGCTATCGTATTTCTCCACATCGCCGATGATCACCCAATCAGGGTCCAGCGAATGCGCAGCAAACAGCTCCTTCGCTTCCGTGATCATCTCCGCCGTGAAATCGAAACCGCGCACGTCGGCGCCGAGCTCTGATATCTTCAGTAAGGGCGTGCCCTCGCCGCAACCCGCATCCAGCACGCGCTTTGCGCCAACTTCTTGTAACCGCAACAACAAATTGTGCAGACGAAAATATTCAGCGGGATAAGTCGGACTGGTATGAAGATTCTCCGGATCATAGTGATTGCGATAGGTTGACGCATTCACGCTGTAATGATCTTGAACCTTGCGTGATGTTTTTTCATTAGAGTCCACCATATTTCGTATTGCCTCACTTCATAAAATAACGTGCTGCTGATATGCGCCTTGGAAATCGTCCCACAAGCAAGTTTTCATTGTCGTAGAAGAACGTTTGTTTGTGCGGCAACATCGCTTCCACAGTTTCCCAAAACAAACTCTCGCTTACGCGCTCTCTTGTTCGCGTAGTAATTCGTTCAACTCGTCCCCACTCAGCCACCAATCATTCGACGCCGACGAAAACTCGAAATCTTCAACGACCGGCCTCCCGGTCTTCCCGTCTAGTTTGAAGACGGCATCGCGAAGTTTCACAACGCCAACCGGCTTTATGAGATAACAATCCTCGAACTCCAGGGTATTGATCGCGTCGTCCCGCGTAATCATCACTTCATGCAGCTTCTCGCCCGGCCGAATACCCGTAACACGTGTCGGATAGCCGGGCGCGATGACGTCAATTAGATCGGTTAACTTCATGGACGGAATGCGGGGAACAAAAATTTCGCCGCCCTGCATGTCAGCCAAACAATTGAGGACGAAATGCACGCCTTGGCGCAGCGTAATCCAAAACCGCGTCATACGCGGATCCGTAATCGGCAACTCAGCAACTTGTTCTTTTATCAAACGTCTGAAGAGCGGCACGACGCTGCCGCGGCTGCCGAGCACGTTGCCGTAGCGAACTACAGAAAACGAAGCAGCTTCCCCGCCGGCAAAATTATTGGCCGCTACGAACAGTTTGTCGGAACATAGCTTCGTCGCACCGTAGAGATTGATCGGGTTGGCGGCCTTATCCGTCGACAAGGCAATTACTTTTCGAACGCCAGTTTCGATCGCAGCATTGATCACGTTTTCTGCGCCAATGATATTCGTTTTTATCGCCTCAATTGGGTTGTACTCGGCGATGGGGACATGCTTCAGCGCCGCCGCATGAACCACGTAATCAATCCCGACCATCGCGCGTTTCAGGCGCTCGAGATCCCGCACATCGCCAACGAAATAGCGTAGGTTCGGATGGTCCGTCGGACTAAACGTCTGCTCCATATCGAAATGCTTCTGCTCGTCACGACTATAGATCACCAAGCGATTTGGATTTGCGAGCGCCAACAATTCTTTGACGAATGCCTGACCGAAAGAACCGGTCCCTCCCGTCACGAGAATACCTGCACCATCCAGCGCCTTCTTGATCTCAAGTGAGGATGCTCTTTCGGCGTATTGGTTAACATGCTTCATCGGTTTGAGGCTTCTCAATCATTGTAGGTAGTCAGGTTGCGTCGTGTGCAGACGCGAAAACGGCAGGCTCACTAAGACTGGGCCCGCTCATTGTTTTGCGAGAGGAAGGCCCGCCCATACCAATTGTTGCTTTCCAACAATTCCTGATGGCGGCCGACTTCGGATACTGCTCCATCTTGCAGAACGATAATTTGATCGGCGTCTTTCACGGTCGAAAGTCGATGCCCAATAATCACGAGCGTTATTTCCGTCGTGTTACGGATGGTATCTATAGCACTTCGAAATCGTGTTTCCGATACGGCATCAAGATTTGCGGTCGGCTCATCCAGAACCGTTATGGGTGCCTGTCTGATAA
>JAYYZV010000172.1:0-5647 GCA_036339975.1 Pseudomonadota bacterium
CCAACGGCCAGGGGCACGACACGATATATGCACAGATTGTGGCCGGAAAACTGGGGCTTCCAGTGGCATCTGTTCGCGTGATCCAGGGCGATACGGACGATATAGCCTACGGCACCGGGACAGGCGCCTGTCGGTCGATCATCGTCGGCGGGTCCGCCGTTGTCTGCACGACCGACAGGGTGATCGAGGCGGGTATGGAACCGGCCGCCAGCCTGTTGGAGGCGGCAGTCGAGGATGTAGAATTCGTTGAAGGGTGTTACCGCGTCATCGGCACCGACAAATCGATGGCGTTTTCGGACGTCCTTCGCGAGGTCGGTGGGATAGATGCACGCGACCGGTTTATGCCGCAAGATTTTACATATCCCAACGGTGCCCATTGCTGCGAAGTGGAAGTGGATCCCGAAACAGGAAGCGTGGAGATCGACCGATACATTATGGTTCAGGATTGCGGTACGCCGGTGAACCCCATGCTAGTCGAAGCACAACTGCAGGGTGGGGTGGTGCACGGCCTGGGACAGGCGCTCTCGGAACATCTCGTCTATGATCATGACAGCGGCCAGGTACTGTCCGGATCGTTCCTCGATTACGGCCTGCCGCGAGCCGACGACGCGCCGGCGCTGGCATTCGTCTGCGAGTTGCGGCCCGTGCCCACCGCGACCAACCCGCTGGGCGCGAAGGCCGTGGGGGAGGCCGGTGTCGCAATATCTCCGGTCGTTGCGGTGAATGCGGTTCTTGATGCACTGCACCCACTTGGGGTATCGGAGATTTCTATGCCGATGACGCCCGCCCGAGTCCGCGCCGCTGTGGAGCAGGCGCAGGGCTGACGATTGGAAGAATGGCGACACACAGGACCGGACCAATGACGGGATACAGCAACGACCACATTGCCTCTCTTGTACGACCGGACCAAGTGCACCGGGACGTTTATGAAGACCCGGATTTATTCGATCTTGAGATGGAGCGGATTTTCGGCCGGTCTTGGGTATATGTCGGTCACGAGAGCCAGGTCCCGGAACCGGGCGATTTCTTCTGTACCCGGGTCGGCCTCCAGCCGGTTGTCATGTCCCGCCATTCGGATGGCACGGTGTATGTTGTGTACAACCGGTGCGCCCACCGCGGCGTGAAAGTCGTTAACGAGGAATGCGGGAATGCTGGGCGTTTCATGTGCATGTATCACGGCTGGACATACGATACGAATGGCGACCTTGATTTCGTCACCCAGTCCGAAGGATACCCGGATTTCGAATTCGACAAGGTGGAACACGGTATGGGCCGGGTTGCCCGATGGGAGTCCCATCATGGGTTCGTCTTCGCCAATCTGTCCCCGGACGGGCCGGGGCTTCGCGACTGGCTCGGCGAAAACAGTGACTTTCTGGACGATGTTGCTGTCAGCGCGCCGGATGGAGAGGTCGAGGTGACGGGCGGAGTGCACCGATATCTCTATCACGGCAACTGGAAAATGCAGGTCGAGAACCTTATCGACATGTATCACCCTGCCTATAGCCATGAATCGTCCAGCGCCAAGGGTGGTCAGCAGTTCAGCCGGCGCGAGGGCGATAAGGGCGGGATCCAGTTCTTCGAGAAACGCGGCAAGGTGAAATCGATGGACGGTCTCGGAACGCATGCGTTGCCGAACGGGCACACCTGGCAGGGTGGATTGCCGCCAGTGGAAAACATGTCGGAGGATCACCGGGCCTATGTTGCGCTGCTGGAAGAAAAGCACGGTCCGAATAGAACCCGCGAAATCCTGATAAAGAAACGCCACAACGTCATCTTTTATCCCAACATGGCGATGCAAGAACTGAACCCTCATATCCGTGTCATCCGACCGCTTGCCGTCGATCGCACCGAGATTTTCATCTACCCCGTGAAACTGAAAGGCGCGCCCGAAAAAATGTTTCGGGATCAGCTGATAAATCTGAACCGGACACATTCCCCGACGTCGCTCGTTCAAACAGACGATGTCGAGGCCTTCGCCCGTGCCCAGGAAGGCATGATGACATCGGGCAACGAATGGGTATTGCTCGCGCGGACCGGACCTCAGGAAAGTCTCGAATCCGGCCGTATCCGCACGACTGGGACCAGCGAGGAGGGCATGCGCAACCACTATCGCGCGTGGCTTAAATATATGTGTGCGGATCGGCCGGAATGACAAAGAATAATAGGTCGGGGGACAATCAGTCGGCCCTAGGAGAGTTGCTGTTCGTCCGAGAGGTCGAGCAGTTCCTATTTCACGAGGTCAGCTTGCTGGACGATCGCCGTTTTGAAGACTGGACCGACTTGTTCACGGAAGACGGTTACTATTGGGCGCCCGCTGAAATCAACCAGCCCGATCCCGCGTCTGGCGTATCGCTGTTTTTCGATGACGTTCCGATGATGAGGATCAGGTTCGCCCGGTTGCGGCATCCGCGCGTCCATTCGCAGATACCGCCGTCGCGAACCAGCCATTCGATTTCGAACGTGACTGCCAAGCGAAGCGGCACCGGCGACCGGGTTGAGGTGGAGGCGAGGTTTCAGATGCTCGATTATCGCCCCGGTCACGATCAACGCGCGTTTGGCGGTAAATACCAATATGTTTTGAGTCGAAGCGACGCGGGCTGTTTCAGGATCGCGTCCAAAAAAGCAGTAATCATCAACTGTGATGACGTACATCTTCCCGTCGCGGTTCCATTTTAGACTCTGTGCCTACAACCCCGGGCAGCAGCAGCGAAATTGCTGCCCGCCCCATACGCTCACGTATGGGGCGGGCGTATTTATCTGACAAAACCCTGCCGACGGTCAGCGCCTGGTTTTGTAACTCTTTGAATTTGATGCCTAAAAAAAGAAAACCCTGAAGGGCGAGTGGAATCACCGCCGAATTGACATGATAAAGTTCAATCGGCACTATGCCGACGAACAAGAGGGTTTGGGATTCCCCCTAACTCAGCGAAATAATTGTTCTAGGGAGACACTTATGACTAAACGAATTCTGGGTGCTGCTATCACGGCGGCGGTTGCTCTCGCAGTTGCGCCGGTGCAGGCAAAAGAGTTGGGTGCTGTGACAGCGCTACAACAGACCAACACTCTAGCTAAAAGCTTTTTGGTAAATTTCTTGAAGCCTGCCAACGATGCTGGTGTGAAAATTAAATATATTGGCGGTCAAGAGGTTGTTCCGCCGCGTAAAGCCGCCGGTGCTCTCAAACGTGGCACGTTTGACGTCTTGAGCGCGCCCACCGCTTATTATATCGGTACGGTGCCAGAGGGTTTTGCGATGCTGGCAGCAAACCAGGGTCCGGCTGCGATGAGGAAGAACGGGGCCTGGGAAATCATGGAAGAGGTCTACATGAAAAAGGCCGGAGCCATGCTTCTTGCTTGGGGCGAAAACATGACTTCCTACAACACGTACCTTAACATGATGCCGAAGATGGGAGCCGATGGTGTGCCCGATCTAACAGGTGTTAAGATGCGGGCCACCGGTACGTATCGTCCCCTTTTCCGGGCTCTTGGCGCCTCGACAATCAACATTAAATCGAGCGAGATCTTCACAGCTATCCAACGTGGGACTGTTGCGGGCTTTGGTTTTCCCGATGTCGCCGTGGTTGCTATTGGGCTTCACAAAGCGATCAAATACCGGGTGACGCCAAACTATTACCAGACCAACCAAGTGGTAACGGTCAACCCTGCCAGCTGGAAAGCACTCAGCTCTGGTGATCAGAAGAAACTCAAGGATCTTGCGATCAAATATGAAACATCCTCAGTGCTTTGGATGGAAAAGCAACGCGTCAAAGAGGAAAAGCAGCTCAAGGCTGCGGGAGTGAAGGACATCGCTCTTACCGGCGCCGCTGCAGCGAAATATCTTGATATCGCTCACCAGGAAATCTGGAAGCAATTGAAAGCGAAGTCAGAATATCACGATAAGCTGAAACCTCTGATGTACGTCCCAGGCAAACCGAACCGACAAGCCGATCTTGGGCGCGCGCTCCGAGACTAATTTACTGTCCCGGAACTGACTGAATGGAAGCCTTCGACAAAGGGCTCGAAAAAGTGGTGACGGCGCTGGCCTATCTGGCCAGCGCCATCATTCCTTGTATATTCACGATGATCGTAATCGATGTGTCCATCCGGACCATTGGCATCACGCCCCCGCTTTTTACGTCCTCTATCGTTGAATATGGCTTGCTTTATGTCGCGATGTTTTCCGCGCCCTGGCTGGTGCGGCAGAAAGGCCATGTGGCGATTGAGGCTCTGGTGTCAGTATTGCCGCCAGGTGTCCAACTCACGCTTGCGAAGTTCATGTACCTGATCTGCTGCGTCTCGGCCCTTCTGTTTGCCTATTTCGCATTGCAGCTTTTCATCGACGCCGCCGAGAGTGGACAGCTCGACGTTCGCGGGGTCGACATGCCCTACTGGGGTCAGTTCCTGCCGATGACCATCGGGTTTTTTCTGGTGTCATTGGAGTTCTTTATGTTTCTTTTAGGCCTTCGCCATTACTACTCTTACGATCTCAGTGAAATTAAGGACGAGGTCTGACCATGGAGTGGTACTGGGCGGGTGCTATTCTTCTGGGTTGCGTCATGGCAGGCATGGCGCTCGGCATTCCCGTAGCATTCACATTCCTTATCACCAATATCGTCGGGACCTGCGTTTTCGTAATCGGTCGGCAGGACTCTATAAGCGCCTTTTTCGACAGGTTCATGCTTCAGGTGCCCCAGGTTGTCGATAATGCGCCGCAGTTGATCACCTCATTCACGCTGTCACCGATCCCGATGTTTATTTTGATGGGATCTTTGTTTTTCCATACCGGCCTAGCGATCAAGGTCTTCGACGCGCTAGATAAACTACTTGGCAAGATACCGGGTCGACTGTGTTACCTCACTGTTATAGGGGGCTCGCTGTTCTCGACACTGACCGGCTCAACCATGGCGAATACCGCCATGCTGGGTTCGCTGCTGGTTCCCGAAATGCAACGCCGGGGATACAGCAAGCACATGTCCATGGGTCCGATCCTGGGCACCGGCGGGCTCGCGATGATCATTCCACCTTCGTCGCTGGGTGTCTTGCTGGCCAGCATTGCCAGCGTGGACGTCGGCGCCCTGTTGATTGCAGGATTGCTGCCCGGGTTCGTTCTGGCGGGACTATACGCCGGGATGATCACCCTGATGCTGGTGCTGAATCCGGATTCGGCACCCTCATACGACGTGGAACCCACAACTTGGTCTGAAAAGGGTTATCAGGTTCTCGTTAATATCCTGCCGATGGGGTTCGTAATTTTCCTCGTTATCGGTTTCATTGTGCTTGGCTGGGCCACCCCATCGGAATCGGCCTCCTTCGGCGTGGTTGGCGTTGTGATCCTGGCGGTAGTTCGGAGGGCCCTCACCTGGGAGGCCTTTAAGACATCATTGATCGGCACGATCCGCGTTGTTGGCATGGTATTTTTCATTTTGATGAACTCGACTGTGTTCAGCCAGCTTTTGTCTTTCTCGGGCGCGAGCCGCGGGTTCGTTGGCTGGGCGACCGGCTTCGAAGTAGCGCCGCTGGTCATTCTTGGCGCAATGTTCCTAGTATTGATCCTGCTAGGTATGTTCATGGACCCGGTATCCATGATGCTGATAACCGTTCCGATTTTCTATCCGATAGCTAGTGAACTCGGCTACGACCTCATCTGGTT
>JAYYZV010000173.1:0-15080 GCA_036339975.1 Pseudomonadota bacterium
GCCCATCAGCGCCGAGGACTTTCTAAAACGATTGTTTGATAAAATTCAGCTTCCTGTTTTGCTTGGCAGCGAGGAACAGCTGCGCAAGCTGTGGGCGAACCCCATCACACGCCGAGACTTGCTTGAAAAGCTGGAACGAGAAGGGTGCAGCAAAGACGATTTGCAAAAGCTGCAAGAGCTGATTGATGCAGAGAATAGCGATTTGTTTGATGTGCTTCAGTATATCGCCTATGCCAAGCCGACGGTGAGCCGCGCTGCGCGTGTTGAAACTAGCAAAGACAACATCTTCAACTTGCTAAATGAAGAGCAGTGTGAGTTCATCGGCTACGTGTTACGAAACTACGTTGATGTTGGCGTTGATGAGCTAGATGTCTCTAAATTGAGTACAGTGCTGACAGCCAAATACGGCAGCTTGCATTCAGCGCAAGAGCGGCTTGGCAACGCACAAGGCATCCAAGATACCTTCGTCGACTTTCAACAGCACTTGTATAGCGAGGCGGTGGCCTGAGGCCTCTTCAAAGACAACTGCGCCATGGGTGGTGGAGTTTGTCGGAAGGTCAGAAAAACACCTCACACACGAACCCCACCACACGCCCAACGAGAATGACATTGGGCAAATCTATTTGTTCTGTCTCGCTATCATCTGGCGTGCGCGACTGATGTTTTCGTCCATGACACTTCCCATTCGCGTTGGCGTGAAATAAAGCTTCTTTTCTTTTGCAAATCGCTCCCTCGCTTGCTCTCTCGTTTCAAGAAGCCGATTTATGTGTGTTGTTCCCTCTATCACTCGACTTGGGAATGGTTGGTTCTTTGGGTTCGCTGTATAGGCGTTGAACTTGGAATTTGGTCCATGCGTTGCGACAAATAACTCTCTAATCTCTTCCCTCGTTAAACGTATTCTCTGGTCACCTTGAACGATTTCTGTGAACATATAGGGCGAGCCAGATACTACTTTTCGCAATTCCTTATTCAATAATTTCAAATCTTTTGTGAGCGCCTTGATGGGCTGGCTTATCGTCTGGCTTGAGATTTTTTTGCCATCGACGAAAGTCTGTATCGCCACCAACTGCGTACCAAGAGAATTTCTTTAAGTCATTGATATAATTGCCTTTCAACTTGTGGCAATTACTCCCACTCAATCGTACCTGGAGGTTTCGAAGTGACATCATAGACCACCCGATTAATACCTCGCACCTCGTTTATGATCCTATTAGCTGTCTGGCCCAAAAACGCCATATCGTAGGGAAAAAAGTCGGCGGTCATGCCGTCTGTCGAAGTCACCGCCCGCAACGCACAAACATTGTCATATGTTCGGCCATCACCCATCACACCGACGGATTGGACAGGAAGGAGAACCGCGAAGGCCTGCCAGATATCATCGTATAGTCCAGCTTTGCGGATTTCTTCCAGATAGATCGCATCTGCCTGTCGTAGAATGTCGAGTTTGTCAGTTGTAATTTCCCCGGGAATACGGATCGCGAGACCTGGTCCGGGGAAGGGGTGGCGGGCGACGAAACTCTCAGGCAGCCCCAACTCGCGGCCCAGAGCGCGCACCTCATCCTTGAATAGCTCCCGCAAAGGTTCGACAAGGTCCATTTTCATACGTTCCGGCAAACCGCCCACATTGTGATGCGATTTAATGGTGACACTTGGGCCGCCATGAAATGACACGGATTCAATGACGTCGGGGTAGAGCGTACCCTGCGCAAGAAAATCCGCGCCACCGATACCGTTCGCTTCTTCCTCAAATACGTCAATAAATGTAGCCCCAATGACTTTGCGTTTCTGTTCTGGATCGGTGACACCGTCCAGTTTTTCGAGGAAAAGTTGGGTGGCATCCCGGTGGACTAGGGGAATATTATAGTGATCTTTGAATAGGCCAACGACTTCATCCGCCTCGTTCAAACGCATCATGCCAGTATCGACGAATACGCAGGTCAGCTGATCGCCGATCGCTTCGTGCAATAAAACGGCCACGACCGACGAGTCTACGCCGCCTGAGAGCCCGCAGATCACCTTGCCCTGACCAACCTTCTCCCGGACTTTGGCGATCGCCCGTTCACGAAAAGAAGCCATTGTCCAACTCCCCGTGCAGCCGGCCACCCCCTGGGTGAAGTTCTTTAAAAGCTCCGCGCCATAGGGAGTGTGGACAACCTCTGGGTGAAACTGGACGCCGTAGAACTTACATTCATCGTTAGCGATAGCAGCGAGCGGCGCACCCTCGCTTACACCGACGACATGAAAACCTTCGGGTAGAGCGACGACACGGTCGCCGTGGCTCATCCATACCTGATCTTCGGCACCGACATTCCAGGCACCGTCGAAAATTGCGCAGTCTTCCACCACCCGAAGCATCGCACGCCCAAATTCCCGATGGTCGGAAGTCTGCACCCGGCCGCCAAGCTGCTCCACCATGGTCTGCTGGCCGTAGCAGATCCCAAGGACCGGAATACCGAGTTGAAATACCTCATCGGGCGCCCTCGGGGTATCAATATCAAGGACGGATGCTGGACCACCCGACAGGATGATGGCGCTTGGGGAAAATTCCGTAAGCGAGTCTCCGGTCACCAGGTTGAAGGGGTGTATTTCGCAATAAACGCCGCTTTCGCGAAGTCGGCGAGCAATTAGCTGGGTAACCTGGGAACCGAAGTCGATGATCAAAACGCTATCGGACGTAGTCACAAGTCAGGTTCTTTCCAAGAATGTAAGCCTATATGCGCACCAATAGCCGCCACGAGCTCTCCCATCGTTTACTCTGGCGGCCTGTAGTTGGGCGCCTCGCGCATGATGGACACATCGTGTACATGGCCTTCCCGGAAGCCGGATACCGTCGCGCGGCGAAACGTGCAGTTACGCTGCATATCGGCAAGCGTTTCATTCCCAGTGTATCCCATAGAGGCCCGCAACCCGCCGATAAGCTGGTGCAATACCGCCCCCGCCGGGCCCTTATACGGCACCCTACCCTCAATCCCTTCCGGCACGAGCTTCAGATTGTCCTGAACCTCTTGTTGGAAATAGCGGTCAGCTGAACCCTGAGCCATTGCACCGAGCGAGCCCATACCGCGGTAGGATTTGTAGGACCGTCCTTGATAAAGAAACACCTCCCCCGGGCTTTCATCGGTCCCCGCCAGAAGAGAACCTACCATCACACAATCAGCACCCGCGGCAATCGCTTTCGCAACGTCGCCAGACAGCCTTACACCGCCATCCGCTATACAGGGCACACCTGCCTCGGAGCAGACCTCTGCCGATTCCATTACAGCGGAGAACTGCGGAACGCCCACTCCTGTTACAGCTCGGGTCGTACAGATCGATCCGGGCCCGATCCCGATCTTGATCGCATCAGCACCAGCGTCGATGAGAGCCTTGGCACCATCAGGGGTAGCTATATTCCCGGCAACAACTTGGATGCTATTTGACAACCTTTTGATACGACCGACCGCTTCTAGCACACCGTGCGAATGGCCGTGTGCGGTATCAACCACAACTACATCGGCTTCGGCATCTATCAGGGCCTCCGCGCGAACAAATCCGTCCTCACCGACACCAGTTGCGGCAGCAACTCGAAGACGCCCTTTCTCATCCTTTGTCGCATTTGGGTAGAGCTTGGCCTTCTCCATATCTTTGACGGTAATCAGACCTATACAACGATACTCGTCATCGACGACCAGCAATTTCTCAATCCGGTATTTATGTAATAAGCGCCTGGCTTCTGCCATGTCGACACCTTCCTCGACCGTGATGAGATCTTCCTTCGTCATGAGTTCGCTGACAGGCTGGACAGCCTTGTCAGCAAACCGGACATCCCGGTTCGTTAGAACGCCAACGAGCTTTCCGCCGTTGCGTTCGACTACAGGGATGCCCGAAATACGGTGCCCCTCCATTAGTGCTAGCGCGTCTGCAAGGGTCTGTTCCGGCTCGATCGTTACCGGGTTTACCACCATCCCTGACTCGAATTTTTTTACGGCCCTGACTTGATCTGCCTGCGGCGTAATTTTCATATTCTTGTGCAGGACCCCAATTCCACCCGCCTGAGCCATAGCGATGGCCATATTAGATTCGGTAACTGTATCCATTGCCGCAGATATCAACGGAATACCAAGCTCTATAGATCGGGTGAGGCTTGTTCGCGTTTCAGCATCTTGTGGGAGGATGGTGGATTCTGCGGGAACCAAAAGTACATCGTCGAAAGTAAGCGCGTCTCTGATTTCCATGCCACCACCTGTTGACCGAGTGGCAGCAGAGAATACACATCGTGCATTCGAATCCCAAATGGAATGGACCTTCTCCAGAAATCAAACTGTAATTTGTTATGGTATTATGTCCTCCCGCCGCCTGAATCCGGTAGCCACTACATAAGTCTCCGGACTCTCAGGCCTCGAGGCATCAGGCTTTACGGTGCGTAACTTCTCGAAATTCTTTTTAATGGAGGACATCAGATCGGCATGAGCACCACCCGCAAACGCCTTCATTACCATTGCACCCCCTGGAACCAAAGCCTCGACGGCTAAGGCGTGAGCTTCTTCGCAAAGAGCCATCGTCCGAAGGTGGTCTGTCGACTTATGCCCTGTGACAGCAGCAGCCATGTCGCTGAGAATAACATCAGCGCCGCTACCTAGTGCCTCCAGCAACTTCTGAGAAGCTTCGGGCAGACAAATATCGAGGACGAAAGTATTGGCTCCGACTAGTGGTTCCATTTCCTGAATATCTATGGCGATAACCTTTCCACCACTCTCCGACGGCCGAATTTTTTCGACGGCTATTTGGGTCCACGCCCCGGGCGCAGCCCCGAGATCGACTACTCGCTGTCCGCTCTTTAGAATTCCAAAGCGGTCATCGAGTTCCAGAAGTTTGAATGCTGCCCGCGAACGGTAACCCAGCTTGCGGGCCTCTTGGACATATGGATCATTGAGCTGTCGATTTAGCCAGCGGGTTGAAGATGATTTGCGTCCTCGCGCGGTCTTCAATCGGACACGCATATTGCGACCGCTTAGACCACTACCGCCCCGCTTTCCCTTCGTATTATTTTTTTTTCCTGAACGCCGAGGCATGCTAAGTAGCTATTCCGCAGCGAAGGCCGTGGCACCATCGCACATAGCCTTCCTTTGACCGGACATCACACTTAAAATTCCCTCCCGGACACCCCGGTCAGCAACCCTTAACCGCCCCGCAGGCCAGAGCCTACACACCGCTTGGAGGACCGCACATCCGACGACAATAAGATCTGCCCGGGTATGACCAATACAGGGGTGAGCGGCCCGCTCGTCGCGGGACTGCCCCGACAGGGCTCGGCTTATGCGCTCAACCGCGTCAAATTCTAACCAGCTTCCGTCAACGCGTGACCGGTTATAACGCGGCAAACGCATATCCACGCCCGCCACGGTCGTCACCGTCCCGGCGGTACCTACCATCTGGACACTTCCCTGAGCTATGTTTTCCGAAATCCCGAACTCCGCATCGAAGGGCCGCAGGTTTTCGACCACGCGACTTATCAGCGATTCATATTCCTTGGGCTCTAGATCCCTGTTCCCATGCATCTCCATCAGCGTCACAACGCCATAGGGTAGCGACGTCCAGCCCAGAATTTGAGCGCCACCATTATTCAAGATGCGTGCCCAGACGAATTCCGCACTTCCACCGCCAACATCAAACATTAGGGCCCGTTCATAGGCTGGGTCCAGTAGAGAGAAACATCCCGTCAGGGTAAGTTCTGCCTCCTCTCGCGAAGAGATAATCTCCAAACCTATCCCGGTTTCATCCTTTACTCTTTCAATGAAGTAATCGCTATTTCTGGCAGAACGGGCGGCTTGCGTAGCGACACACCGGGCGTCCGACACCCGCCGTCGAGACATCTTTTTAGCGCAGATTTTAAGGGCCTCGACCGTCCGCTCGATAGCAGTATCGGAAAGCATTCCTGCTTCGCGCACCCCCTCTCCGAGGCGCACCACACGTGAGAACCCATCGATAACACGAAAGCCTACTTCGGCAGGTCGGGCAACCAACAACCTACAGTTATTAGTCCCCAAATCTAACGCCGCGAGCACACGTTCGTTATGATCGGTCCTGTTTCTCCCTCCCGCCCTAGTTGGTCGACTCCCGTTTTGCCGGCGCGACGGACGGTTTTTATGATGTGGCGGCGGTGCCGACACGTTTCTTCTCCACTATGCGACGCCTTAGGCAAGTCTCAGTATATATTATGTGTTTACCTTCTATACAGACTATATCGGTGAAAAATTAGGTTGCGAAGGAATTTCTGTTACTACCAACCAAAGTTGCCCAAGTTAGCGCCCCGGCCTATTAAATTTTAGACCTGTATGCTATCTACGCCGCCCGTTCCGCTATAGTTATAAGCAGCACTCCGTTGGGGAATAGTTTAATGGTAGAACGAGCGGCTCTGACCCGCTTAGTCCTGGTTCGAATCCAGGTTCCCCAGCCATTTTTCCATAGAAAACCAATCCCAAAAAAGCGATTTTAAGGTATGAGAAGCTCAATAATCGTCGCAGGTGTTTTGGCCATCAGTACAACCGCTTGGATCGTCTCGGGACAGATCGGCGCGGAGAAACATCAAGCCCACGTCAATAACTTAAAAGGGGCAGCGAAAAAGTCGGATAAATTAATTTCGGTACGGGTCAAAGCATCAGTTCCACGAACTCGAGAACTCGCTGTCATCGTTAATGGCCAGACCGAAGAATCGCGTAGGGTTATAATCCGCGCCGAAACAGCGGGCTCGATCAGCGAGGTCACTGGAGAAGAAGGCAAAGTTATCGAAGCTGGCGATGTAATTGCCCAGCAAAATATTGGGGACCGGAGCGCACGCCTCACTCAGGCAGTAGCGCTGGTCCGGCAGCGCGAAATAGAGTTCCGAGCCGCAAAGCAACTAGCGAAAAAGGGGTTCCGTTCACAAGCAAAACTAGCGGAAGCCCAGTCAATGCTCGATGCGGCGCGGGCTCAAACCAAATCGACGCGCCTCGATTTATCCAAAACCACTATCAAGGCGCCGTTTAAAGGTGTCCTTGAGACCCACTACGTCGAAAAAGGCAATTTCGTAAAAATTGGCGATAATATTGCGGAATTCATCGACCTGGATCCTATCCTAGCCGTCGGTTTCGTATCAGAACGCAATATTGGAGAGATTAAAATTGGCGGTCCAGGGAAAGTAACCTTGGTAAATGGTCAGAACGCCTACGGGAAGGTCCGCTATATTGCCGCCGTCGCGGACCGTGAAACCCGATCATTTCGGGTGGAGTTAGAAATTCCCAATGCAGAACACAAGATCCGCTCAGGTCTGACGGTAGAACTGACCCTACCAGTCAATCCGACGCAGGCGTACGTGATTTCGCCCGCCAACCTCACTCTCTCTGACGCAGGCACGATTGGCGTGCGAACCGTGGATGATGGCAATATTGTGCGTTTTACGCCCATCGAAATTCTATCGGATTCGAAGGAGGGCCTATGGGTGACCGGCTTGAAGGGTGGTCAGCGGTTGATAACAGTAGGACATGAATACGTAAAAGCGGGTCAAAAGGTCGTCCCAGTGCCAGAAACGCCGAAGACCGGCACATGACGCTGGTCGACGCCGCACTGTCGCGATCTCGTACGGTTATCATGCTGCTCGCCCTGATTTTATTTTCAGGCTTTTCAACATACATCAATATTCCGAAGGAGGCTCGGCCTGACGTAAATATCCCGATTATATACGTCTCCATGTCACTCAAGGGCATATCTCCGGAAGACGCGGAGCGGTTGCTCGTACGTCCCATGGAATCAGAACTCAAATCCATCGAAGGAATTAAAGAGATCCGGTCGAGCGGTTACATGGGCGGAGCTAATGTGTTGTTGGAATTCGAGGCGGGTTTCGACTCCGACCAAGCACTAAATGACGTTCGTGAAAACGTCGATATTGCAACGGCGAAATTGCCAGAAGATGCTGAGGAGCCGAAGGTTAAAGAGGTCAACCTCAGTCTATTTCCAATCATCACTGTGACACTCGGTGGCAAGGTCCCCGAGCGCACGTTGCTGGCGATCGGCCGCGACTTACAGGAGAAGATAGAGAGTATTTCGGCGGTCCTTGAAGCTACAATCGGTGGTGATCGGGACGAGCAAGTAGAAATCATAATCGATCCCCTTCTAGTTGATTCCTATGGGTTAGACCCTCGAACCGTATTGGAGGGGATAAACCGCTCCAACCGTGTGATCGCCGCCGGGTCTCTGGTTGGCGCCAAGGGCAGCTACGCGGTCAAAGTACCCGGCCTGTTCCAGAACCTAGGCGATATTTTGCAAATGCCCCTGAAAACAAAAGGAGATTCTGTTGTCACCGTGGCCGACGTAGCATCGGTTAGGCGCACCTTTGAGGATCGCGAAACCTATGCCCGGCTGAACGGTAGGCCCGCAATCTCTCTGCAGGTAAAAAAAAGGACGGGCGAAAATATTGTAGAGACGGTAAACGCCGTCAAAGCGCTAGTTGAGAAAGAAAGAAAGGAATGGCCTCACGCAGTCAATGTCACTTTCTCCGGTGACGATTCCAAGAACATTCGGAACATGCTTTCGGATTTGCAAAACAACGTCATGTCAGCCGTGATTCTGGTAATGATAATTATTGTCGCGGTGCTCGGGGTTCGCAGTGGAATACTGGTGGGAATCGCAATTCCGGGATCGTTCCTAGCCGGCATCCTTGTGCTAGGGGCCTTTGGGCTTACGGTCAACATAGTGGTGTTGTTCGCGCTGATTTTGTCGGTCGGACTGCTGGTTGACGGCGCCATTGTCGTAACGGAATACGCCGATCGAAAAATGATCGAAGGCACACCTCGGGCGGATGCCTACACCGAAGCTGCTAAACGTATGTCGTGGCCGATAATAGCGTCAACTGCAACCACACTTTCGGCATTCCTACCACTGCTGTTCTGGCCAGGGATCGTTGGTGAGTTTATGAAGTTTTTGCCGATAACGCTGATTGCTGTACTTATTGCATCTCTTGCAATGGCGCTGATATTTGTCCCGACCCTCGGGGCTCAGGTGGGCAAACCTGGCGCTATCGATGACAAGATGGTTCGACAGATGTCATCAATAGAAACCGGTGATATTAAAAACGTCCATGGGTTCACGGGTTTCTATATAAAATGTCTAAACGTCGTCTTACGGCATCCCTCTAAGATTGTTTGCCTCGCAATCGTATCTCTAATCGCGGCATGGATGATTTATGCGAATTTCGGTCGTGGGTTTGAGTTTTTCCCTAAAGTTGAGCCGGATCGTGCAATTATGAAGGTGTTCGCTCGCGGTAACATGTCCGTATACGAAAAGGCCGCTCTCGTTGGCGAAGTCGAGAGCCATATTCTCGATATTCAACGAGAGCGCGGGGAGTTCAAGGCAATTTATGTTCTTGCGGGAAAGCAGCAACGTCGCGACGACACCCCAATTGATATTATCGGCACAATCAACCTGGAGTTTACGAAATGGGATTCGCGTCGCAGTGCTGACGAGATCCTTACTGAGATCGTAGGACGATCCCGAGGCCTCGCCGGGATTTATGTGGAAACTGCCAAAGAAGAGGCCGGTCCGCCTGTCGGCAAACCAATCCATATTTTGGTCACCTCCCGTCATCCAGAAACCATCGGTCCTGCCGTTACTACCATTCGCAATAAATTAGATACAATCCGAGGCCTTAAGGATATCGAGGATGGGCGGCCAGTTCCCGGGATCGATTGGGAAATGATGGTCGATCGTGCACAAGCTGCCAAATACGGCGCCGACATCACCGTAATCGGTCAAATAATTCGCCTCGTAACTAATGGGCTAAAGGTTACGGAATTTCGGCCCGACGACGCCGACGACGAGATGGACATCGTTATCCGGTTTCCGGACGACAAGCGGACGCTCGGCCAGTTGGACCGAACCAGACTACAAACACCCGCGGGGTTGGTACCGCTAAGTAATTTTGTTCAGCGCGTGGCCAAACCAAGGACGAGTGAAGTGCGCCGAACCAACACCCGCCGCTCGATGACCATTAAAGCCGACGTTTTACCCGGCGTTTTAGCCGATACCAAGAACAAGGAAATTTATTCTTGGATAGAAAACGAAGCCAAATTAGACCCGCGCGTTCAAATCACGTTCAAGGGCGAGGACGAGGAACAGAAAAAAGCTTCCGCATTTCTGGGCCGGGCCTTCGGCATAGCGCTTTTCCTTATGGCCATCATTCTGGTTGCTCAGTTCAACCGCTTATATTCTGCATTTCTTATCCTTTCGGCGGTCATAATGTCCACCGTTGGTGTCATGTTAGGGCTTTTAATCATCGAGCAACCTTTCAGTATCGTGATGAGCGGAATCGGAGTGATCGCCCTCTCAGGAATCGTTGTTAATAACAACATCGTGCTAATTGATACATTCGACCGAATTGTCAAAACAACATCATCGCCACGAGAAGCGATCATCCGAACCGGCGCACAGCGCCTCCGTCCGGTTCTCCTGACGACCGCGACGACAATCTTCGGTCTGCTACCAATGGTGACGAGGGTAAATATTGATTTCGTAACCCGCGAAATTGCTGTTGGCGCGCCGTCAACCCAATGGTGGCAACAACTATCGACGGCCATCGCCTTCGGACTGGCTTTCGCCACTCTCCTGACTATGTTTGTTACGCCGTCCCTGTTGATGATCCGTGCCAACGTGTCAGACTGGCGAAAGCGTCGGCGGGAACCCGATCCCGTGAGTGGCACAGTCCGGGCGGAGTAAAGCCAACAAGATTGATCAAACTCAAACCGCCTCGCAAAGTGCATCCCAAATAGGATAAGATGGCGTAATTACACGCAAAATTCCGGATTGCCATGCCGATTGATATGTCCAACCAGCCAGACTTGGATATTCCGTTCGAGTCCACCCGTGCCCTATTGAAAAAATGGGGTAATCGCGATCCCAGTAAAACCGCAATCGTAGACTTGGATCAGGACGGTAAAAATATAACTTGGGGACAACTCGCCGTAGAAGCAGACCTGGTCGCTCAGTTTCTGAAAGACCGTGGCGTCCAACCAGGAGATAAAGTTGCACTATTGTCCGGAGAAAACCTTGAAAAGCTCATTATCTGGATGGGAATCTGGCGCTACGGGGCGGCCGTCTGTCCGTTGAACGTGGAGATGAATGAAGTCCATCTTGTGGAAATCCTTGAAGGTATCGAACCGGCTCTTACTCTCTGGCATACCGATCTCGACGGCCCCACCATCACAGCGGCTCTTAGGACACCCTCTCTGCACTTTGGGCGTTGGGGTACGACTTTCTCATATGATACGGAACGCCCCGATCTTTTTTCGCTAATCGCGGAATACGAAGCTGGAACTGGCGCCGATATTGAATTCGAAAACGGTGCAGACGATTTATCCTGCATTTTCTGCACCTCCGGCACCACGTCTAAGCCCAAAAGTGTTGTCTACAACCACATGGCCTACTGGCTAAATGGTCTCAACACTCTGGACATGCTAGGGCTAACGGCAGAAGACAGGACCCTCGAATATAGGTCCTTTGGTTGGAATTCCGCTCAAATATTGAGCCTTATGCCCTGGCTTCAAACTGGGTTAACAATGCACATAGCGCAGCGTTTCTCGCGCTCGCGGTTTTTTGGATGGATTCGCGAACACGGAATAACATTTTCTGCTGGCGTGCCGACGGTCGTAAACATGCTACTCAATGAACCACCACCAGAGTCTGACCGTCACGTGCCATCTCTGCGGCTAATGACGTGCTCAACCGCACCGCTGTCACCCGATCAATGGAAACTTTTCGAGTCCATGTATAGTGTAACGCTGCTTCAACTCTATGGTATGTCGGAAGCGGGGTGGATATGCGGCAACCGCCACTATCGTCGCCGGATGGGCACCGTCGGACCACATGCAAAACATCAAGAATTCATAATCGTTTCCTCAGATGGCCTGCCATGCTCGCCCAATACTGAAGGCGAAATCACCATCGGAGGGCCCCAAACATGTATCGGCACAATCTCCCCGGACGGCCAATTTGACGATCTGACAAACGAACGTATTAAGACAGGGGACCTCGGAATGATGGATGACGACGGCTTCGTTACTGTCACCGGGCGCACGAAAGATCTCATCATACGTGGTGGCGTGAATATCGCACCACTAGAGATAGACAACGTTCTTCTTCTAAACCCTAAGATCCGGGAGGCAGCTGCCGTGGGCGTACCCGACCAAATTTATGGAGAGGAAGTCGTCGCTTATGTCGTCGTAAGAAGCGGTGAATTCCTTGACGAAGAAGAAATCAAATCCTGGTGCTCCGAATCGCTGCCCACCTTCAAAGCACCCAAACGGATATTCTTTATGGACGACCTTCCAAAGTCCGACCGCGGAAAAATTCGGCGTGATGACTTGAAGGACATATGGAGAAAATCCGGAAATTCCTAATTTTTATGCCTCACAGCGTTTGTCAGCCTACCTTAGCTCATTTTTAAAACGGTTGGCAGTCCTGACGTCTTCGCCGAACTCTTATTTGATATTCGGCAGTATGAAGACCTGGCCGGGATAGATCAGGTCCGGGTCACGTATCTGGCCCTTATTGGCTTCATAAATTTCCGTATACCGCAACCCGCTACCATACGTCTTGCGCGCAAGACGCCATAGGCTATTGCCCGGCTGCACAAGGGCGATCTGACCATCTGGTAAATCAGCCAACCGGGCGGCGCGTAGAAACGGCAATTCCACCCGGGCGAGCGTTTTTCCTCCATCTCCGACACGATCCACCCGCATTCGATAAAGGCCCGGCTGGATTTCAACATCCGGCTTAAGACGCCAAATCCCCTTATCGTCAGCAAGCGCTCGGCCTATGAATTTATTGTTAAGGTAAACGCGAACTTCGTTGTCAGGCTTTGCCCGTCCCGACAGCGACAAGGTATCGCCGCTTTGACCATAGTCGATAACGTCGAGCGTTAGCTCCGCGGCAATTGTACCGTCGGGGCGTTGCAGGAGGACAGGGGCTTCGTCAGGGGTTTTTGGTATTGCAACAGCCAGTGACCCTGCCGTTTCTGCCGTAGTCCGACCAGAAATATCCCTGCCTTTTTCCGGTACCACTACGACCACGACCTTCTCGGAGGGAACTTCCGTTCCATTAGGAAGTTTTGCAACGAGGGTTAGTTCATGAGTGCCAGCCGCCAGACGTTTCTCAGGTAATAATACCCACTCCCCCCGTTTGTCGGCCTTCACGGTACCGACCAAATTATCGCCTTGTCGGACCGTTACGACCGAATTAGGGGCTGCTCGGCCTGCTATGACAGTATTTCCCTGGGGGTTTACACGAACTACGTCGAACGAAGGTTTGACTTTGTTATTGCTGGGAAATTTTTCTGGTGGAATTTTCGCCTTATTTTTGTCACCCGAGCGCAGGACATTGTTAGTTTTGGGAGATGCTGTAACCTCCGTTTCTGTTTTTGTTGGTACTGGAGTTTTCGTCGGTCTCCCTCCCAGTTCACTCGATTGCGAGGCCGGCGGAAGCGGTCTATCAGGCTCGCGATCTATGAAAAAGGTTAACAGTATGGCTGCGAGCACCACCAGCCCACCTGCTATACCAACGATCAGCGGCCTATTCACCTTACCAACACCATTTCTCGATATTTTCCTTTATCGAACATAGGCAAATCCGGCGGAATCGCACGAAAATTCTCAATCTTCGCTGCACGTCTATCAGAACGCGTTCCGCACCGGCGTCAAGGACTTCAGGTACATTGCGATCGCTTTTAGATCGGAATCTGTCAGATTACCCGTGTTGTGCGCTATAACGTCCGCCATCATTGAACCGGCGAAGTCGAAGTCAGGCGTTGCGCCGGTTTTTAAATATTGAACTATCTCCGGTACCGAAAAATTTAGACCGGTTTGTGGGTCAGGTGTAATATTGGGTATTTTTTCGTTTTCCGGCCCGGTTGGATTGCCCGCTAACCAGCTCTCATAGTCGAGACCACCCAAATGATTACGTGGCGTATGGCATTCACCGCAATGCCCCAAAGCATTGACAAGATACGCACCTCGATTGACCTCCGCCGATGCCGCTGGATCGGATTTCATCCCGCCTTCGCGGAAGAATAGCAGCTTCCATAAGAACTGCAGGCCCCGCCAGTTTAGCGGAAAGGGTATATCATGTTGTGGAGAAGGTTTTTCAATGGGATTAAGCGTGAACAGATACGCCTTCATTGCCCTTAGGTCAGCCTCTGTAATCCCAGCATAAGACGTAAAGGGGAAAGCGGGAAAGTAGTGCTTTCCATCGGGGCCCCTGCCCTCCCGCATGGCGCGTATGAAATCAGCATCCGACCAGTTTCCGATGCCATGCTCTTCGCTTGGCGTAATATTGGGGGCGATGAAGGTGCCAAAGGGTGTCGACATTGGCGCTCCACCGGAGAAAGGCTGTCCCTTGTTTTTGAAATCAGTATGGCAGCTAATACAACCACCGGCGATTGTCAGGTATTTACCTTTCCCGATAATGTCGATTTGCTGACCGTGTGCCGAGAAACCGCTTAGAGCAAGCAAGACGACAGCCGGGCAACAGAGCCATAAAGATCTAAAGTTCATTCTCGAGCATTTCCGGTTCGAATTTGGCTAGCGACTTGATGATACTTGATATTCGTGGTTTCTGTGGTGGGGTCAAGCGATCCCGGTCACAGAGTTCAAACCTAAATAGGAATACGGCGCATGTCTGATCCTTCTATAAAATCCATTTGCGTATTCTGCGGTGCTTCCTTCGGCAAAGACCCGGCTTTTCGTGCTGCAGCGGAGGAACTGGGCCGCCAGATAGGCGAAAATGATATCCGGCTGGTGTTTGGCGCCGGGCATGTCGGGATGATGGGTACTGTTGCAGACGCCGTTATGGCAAACGGCGGAGAAGCAATCGGCGTTATTCCGGAATTTTTGCGCGACCGCGATCGGGCTCATGAAAACCTGACCGACCTGCACGTAGTCGACAGTATGCACACACGTAAACGCATGATGTTTGACCTTTCCGACGCATTTGTTGCTCTTCCGGGTGGCCTAGGGACACTTGAAGAAGTTTTCGAGATGGTGACATGGCGGCAACTCGGCCGGCATACGAAGCCAATC
>JAYYZV010000174.1:0-6900 GCA_036339975.1 Pseudomonadota bacterium
ATCTTGATCAGATGATCGCAGCAGTCCAGCATTTTTTCGCTAAGACCAACCCGTTCCATCCCAAGCACATAGGCGGCGCGGCGCGGATGACGGAAACTCGGCAGATCAATCGCCCTATCGTCGATTTCGATACCGATCAGCGAACAACCGCTAGGCAGCCTCATCGCCTCTATGGTGTCGAACGGATAGAACGGTACCTGTCCCGGCGTGTCGGAGGTATCGGATGTACTGCCAGCGACATCGTAATTCGCGGCAACTGTAAACACAAAGCTCGCGCCGAGTGCATGAGCGGACCTGACGAGATTGCCGACGTTGATTGACTTGCTAACCCCTTCGATGCCGATGCCAAAATACCCACGCATGACCCGCGATTCTACAGTGGCCTAGAAATCGTGCAAGTCTCTGGTGTAAAACACTTTATGAACGAAGATCTACGAGACCAATACGAAAAATACCCATATCCGTTCCGCGATCCGAAGGATGAAGAAAAACGTCTTATCACCGGGTCTCCCAGTCATATTACGGAGATCAATCACCACATCTTCGCCGGAGTACAGGCCACTACGGAAAAGCGCCGTATCCTTGTGGCAGGCGGTGGAACGGGCGATGCGACCGTCATGCTTGCACAGCAACACGCCAACGCGGGCTTCGACGCCGAGATCATACACCTCGACATCTCTGAGGCGTCGGCCGCCATCGCACGGGCCAGAATCGAAGCCCGAAAACTGGATAACATCCAGTTCGTTCAGGGAGCCATCGAGGCGATACCCGAACTCGCTCTAGGACAGTTCGACTACATCGACTGTTGCGGAGTGCTTCACCATCTGAAAGATCCATTAGCAGGCCTCACTGTGCTTCGGGGGGCACTGAAGCCGAACGGCGGCATGGGTATCATGGTATATGCACCGCTGGGCCGCACCGGTGTATACCATGCGCAGGCGATGTTGCAGATGATCTCTGAAGACGCGCCAGACCCGGAACGCATCGACGTCGCCCGCCAGTTACTTGACACCCTCCCAGATTCCAACTGGCTAAAGCGCAATCCCCATGTCGGCGATCACGTGAACCAAGGGGATGCTGGTATTTACGATCTTCTCCTGCATCGCCGCGACCGCGCCTATTCTGTAGTAGAGCTAGCGAGCCTGTTGCAGCAGGGTGGAATGCGACCAGTGAACTTCGTTGACCCGGCGCGATACGAACCGACGATCTATCTGAAAGACCAGGCGTTGGTGGAACGTCTACACCCTTTGAACTGGCTGCAACGTTGTACGTTTGCCGAACTGCTGGCGGGCAACATGAAAACTCATATTGTCTACGCGGTCCGAAGCGACAATCAAACCAATACCCTTGCCGTGCCGGACAGTTTCAGTGTTATTCCCGTGATGCGGGAAAATGACAGCCAAACGCTGGCACAGCAAATCAGTCCCGGCATGTCTCTCAACATAGATATGGGGGAGGTTAAGCTCTCATTGCCGCTACCGCGCCAAGCTAAGGAGATCCTAGAACGTATAGACGGCGAACGGTCGCTGACCGACATACACACCTCAATGGACAATCAACCCGAAGCCACTGACTTCAAGCAGCAGTTCGATCAACTCTACAGTTCATTCTACGGTATCAGTCGCATGTTCCTGAAAAGGCCGGCGGCCGATTGAATCTAATTCACGTTGGCAGCTTCGCCTAGGGTCGGCCCAATCTCGCTATTTAGAACCAGATCGGCAATACCGTCTAAGTCAGTGGGGTCCCGATTAATTATGACTAGCCGAGCGCCATTTTTTTTCGCCATCTCCGGAAACCCCGCTGCGGGATAGACCACAAGGGACGACCCCACGGCGAGGAAAAGGTCGGAGGAAAATGTTTCCTCCCGCGCCCGATCCATCTTAGCATTGGGCATCGCCTGGCCGAAGGAAACGGTGGCGGTTTTTACAATCCCACCGCAGTCGTCGCACACTGGCAAAGTGCTGTCAGCCTCGAAGGCAGCCTTAATGGGTTCAAGCTCAAAGCGCTTCTCGCATGACAGGCACGTTGCATAGGTTCCGTTGCCGTGGAGTTCGATCATCTGGTGATCCGGCACGCCGGATTTTTGGTGTAGTCCATCAATATTCTGGGTGATCACCGCCTTGACTTTCCCGATGCTAACCAATTTAGCAACGGCCCGGTGACCCCTATTCGGTTCAGCGTCAACCATATCTCGATCGATCTCGAATTTGCGGCGCCATGCCTCTATTCGCGCGTCTGATGACGTAATGTATTCATCGAAATAAATTGGCGACGTCTGAGACCAGATGCCATTAGGGCTCCGAAAATCCGGAATGCCGGATTCAGTGGAAATACCCGCGCCAGTGAAAACGACCGTTCGGGTCGCATCATCTATTAGTTTGGAAAGCTGCGATATCCCATCGTCCATAATCGCTATTTACTCGGCGACGGCTTGCACGGCGCCACTTGCCTTACGTTGTTTGCGTCGTTCGATAACACCTACCGTGATCGACATCATCGGCGGCACGATGGCCATCGTGAGAACAGCAGACAGCGATAGTCCGCCCAACACCACTGAACCAAGCCCGCGATATAGTTCAGATCCCGCGCCAGGAAACGCCACCAGCGGCAGCATACCGAAAACGGATGTCAGCGTAGACATGAAGATCGGCCGAATGCGGTTCCTCGTGGCAGTTTCTATAGCCGCATCCACCTCCATACCGTCTTCGCGTATGTGGAACAACGTCTGATGGACTAGCAGAATTGCGTTGTTGACCACTATCCCAATCAGAATGACAAATCCCAGCATGGTAAGCATATCGAGCGATTGCGGCACGTATGTATTTAATAGGGCGAGGCCACCAAGGCCCCCCGCTGCCGCTACCGGTACTGTTAGCATGACAACCCAAGGATACAAGAAACTCTCAAACAACACTGCCATCACTAGAAAAACGATGATCAGCGCCATTAGCAGATCAAGCTGCATATGGCTCCAAGTCACCTTCAGCTTATCGGCGCTGCCGCCGATGCGGAATCTCACCCCCTCAGGCAAGCCCTTTTTTCGCATCGGCCCGAGAACTTTCTCTTCCAGGAGTTCCGTTGCCGCTTCAAGCGGAATGGAATCATTAGGTACTACGCTAACTGTCATAGTTCTCGATCTATCAATCCGCCGAATTTCAGTCGGTCCCGTTGTCTCCCGCACGTCCGCGAGGTTGCCGACAGGAACGATCCGCCCGTCAGACGTCACCACCGGCAATGATCGTATTGACTGGGTTGACTCACTTGCAGTGTTTGGCCCTTTAAGGGTCAAGTCAATACGCGTTCCGTCCACATTGACCTCAGAAACCCGGATGCCGTCATTGAATGCGTCGACCGACTCACCCAGCTGCCGGGCCGTAAGCCCGTTGTCCGACAGACGTACGCGGTCTGGCGTGATCCGGACTTCGGGTTCACCGAGCGACAGCGCCGGTCTCGGACGAACCCGGTTACCCTTGTCAGGGGGCAGTATGCCGCGGGTCGCGAAGAACACCTGCCGGCCCACGTTATAAATTGTCTCCAGATCCGGCCCGGCGATTTCTATACCTATGGCCCTCCCCGACCCAATAGATCGACCGAATAATGACGGCTGAAACATGAACGCGAGGACGCCGGGTTCGGCCCTAGCGGGCCCCTCAATGATCGCTTCTAGTTCTCCCGCCCGCTGCGGATCGACATGCGTTGCCGCCATAAACATTCTGCCCAACCGCGCGACGTAGAAGAAGCGATCAATCTTATGGTCTTCCGGTTTGTTGATTTTCCTGTGATCTCCACGCGTCCAATATTTCTTTGTCGCGTTGGCGACATTTCGAGCGATGCCTTCATTTGTGTCGAGGTTATAGCCTGCTGGAGGCATTACGATACCAAAGACCAGATTACGATTTCCCTTCGGCAAATAATCCAGCTTTGGCATGATCAGTATCGAAATCACGCCCGCCAAAGTTACGATTAACGTCACCAGAGCAACTGCAAAGAATTTCTGACGTACGACAAACTTTGCGTATCCAGTCCAAAAGCGTGTGAACCAGTTCGCAAAGTCGTCCAAGACAGGGATCCGGAAGCCCGTGTTCTCCGATTTTACGCCGCCTAACAAACCATTGGACAGGGCGGGAATCAGCGTCACGGCCACAAGCAAAGAGAGCATTACGGACACCGAAATCGCGACCGCAATATCTCGAAACAGTTTGCCAACCTCTAGGTCCATGATCAGGATCGGAATGAAGACCATGACTGTTGTCAACGCCGACACCAGCACCGCTGGCCAGACCTGTTGAGCGCCATAATAGGCCGCCTCAACTCGAGACCTTCCCTCCTGACGCAAACGGAAAATGTTTTCCAACACCACGATAGCGGCATCAACGACCATGCCGACCGCGAAGGCGATTCCGGCCAAGCTGATAACATTGAGCGACCGGCCGAGTATCGCCATCGCCACAAAAGAACCGACGACAGAAACAGGAATAGCCATGGCGACGACCGCAGTCGGACGCCACGACCTTAGAAAAATCAACAGGATGATAATAGCAAGGATGCCGCCATAGATAATATTTGTCTGCACCAGATTGATGGATGCGTTGATATAATCGGTCTCGTCATAAACTTGTTCCAGATTCAGGCCCTCCCGTTTGACGGGACCTTCGGCCAGCTGCTTCACCACCTGGCGGACTTCGGCCATGGTCTTGATGACGTTCGCGCCTTGTTCGCGGGTGATATTAAAAGCCAGCGCTGGCTCGTTCAGCATCCGGAGCCTTGCTTGCGCTTTTTTGTATCCGATCGAAACCTTCGCAACGTCGCGTACGATAACGCGACCGACCCCTCGGGTGTCGCCCTCGCCATCGCTACGGAGAACCACCTCCTCTACGAGGCGCGTAGTGTTCAGATCACCTTCGGTACGGACGACGTAGCGCCGTTTGCCTTCTTCGACATCACCACCAGTAATAGACGCGTTCGCCGCCCGCAAGCGTCGCAACACCTCGCTGACGGTCATCCCGTACCGCGCCAAACTCTCTGGCGATATAGTGATGGACATCTCGCGTTCGGTCTCACCAAAGATATTGACCCCCGCGACACCCTCAATTCGCTCAATGCGCTCCTGAACTACGTCAATTAAAAAATTTCCGTAGGATGTCATTGTCCTGGAATTGCCGTCGCGCTTTGTGATGACAAACCAGGCAATCGCATTGTCTTCGGTCCCCGACGTTGAAAGTACGGGCTCATCGGCTTCCTCTGGATTACCGGACACCCGGTCTAGCCGGTTGGCCACCAACAACAGCGCGCGGTCGAAATTAACTCCGGGACCGAACTCCAAGGTTATCTCACCGCGGTTCCGCAACGCGCGGGACGTCATCTTTTTTACACCTTCGAGGCCCTTTAGCTCGTCTTCTTGAGGATTGACAATTTCACGTTCGATTTCCTGCGGTGCAGCACCAGGCCAGTTTGTTTTGACGATTATTATGGGCTGCCGCACATCGGGGGCCATCTGGATCGGTATCCGCTGCATCGCGACATAGCCAAACAACAAAATCATCAACACCATCGCCACGATGGCGATCGGCCGTTCGATGGATAGTTTTATGAGGTTCATCGCCGTGCTCCGTTCATAAGATA
The DNA here is from genome assembly GCA_036339975.1 of Pseudomonadota bacterium. Lineage (GTDB taxonomy): Bacteria > Pseudomonadota > Alphaproteobacteria > MPNO01 > UBA830 > UBA830. Next base: position 5,623 of record JAYYZV010000174.1, read on the forward strand.
TCCTTCGTCGGGCCTAATTGGTCTTACCGCGCTCGATATTTGCGCGTGGCGACGGGTTGTTGAGTATTCGAACCGAGGTGCCGGGTGGTAACGTTTCATTGCCGTGGGTCACAACCTTATCGCCAGGTTTCAGACCTTTAGCGACTACGAACCGATTGCCAACGGCAGGCCCAAGTTGCACCTTTCTCGGGAAGGCCTTCCCTCGGCGCACGATACTGACAACCCGTTCACTTCCGCGGTAGACAATCGCATCCTTGTGGACGGTGGACACCTCGCGCACTTTGCCAATGGGCACCAATAAAGTGACTGACTGATTGACGGCAAACGGCTTTTTCTTTTTTCCAAACTCTGGCACGAACCGAACCGGCCGGGTTCGCGTGCGAGCGTTTTCTCGAGGGATAACGGATCTGACCCGCGCCCGGTGCTGGGTACCATCATCAAGCGTGAACCTAACCGGAGAACCGGGCGTCAGCCCGATAATGCGGCTCGACGGTACCTCCGCTTCAACTTCAATGTCTGTATCGCTGATCAGCGTTACTACGCGGGAGCCGACGTTTACATAGGCACCAACCTCAGTGTGTTTTTCACTGATTACTCCAGCATAAGGAGCCTTAATTACGACGTTATAAAGGTCGATGGAAGCCTGATCCAGCTCGGCCTGCGCCTCTCTAAGCTGGGACCGGCGCTCCAACAGTGATGCGCGTCGTGCTTCCAAGTCGCGCTGCAAGTCTTCGTAGCGGGCTCGCGAGAACGCGGCTGATTTTTTGAGCCTTGTCAGGCGGCGCAGCTCCTGATTCTTTTTGGAGTACTCCGCCTGCGCAGATTGCACCATTGCACGACGCGTGGTCAGCGCCGCATCATATTTATCTCTTTTGGCCGTCAGGCGTTCTCGCGCCAGTATCGCAATTACATCACCCTTCTTAACACGGTCGCCCACCGACGTCGGCATGGATGCGACGGCTCCATTGATCCGAGCAGCAACGTCGCCCGTCTTTCGTGCCACAAGTCTCCCTATCACGGGACTTGTCTGAGAAAGAGGCTCGACCACCACCGCGTCGACACGGACGGCGCGCGCACGACGACCGCCACGGGATTTTTTCTGGCCCTCAGAAACCGCCTTGGATTTCTTCGCAGCGACCGATACAGGCACAGCCATCTTCGGACATTCCTCGCCCGTGAAAAAGCCCCGGATTTCCCCACCGTCTAACGTGCCGGACTTGTCACAGTCCATCTCATCAAAATTGGCCTTCAGCGGCCCCCCTGCCTCGTCTCGGTCAA
>JAYYZV010000175.1:0-12271 GCA_036339975.1 Pseudomonadota bacterium
AAGGGGGGTTTTCTTCGTAGGGCCCCCAGACCATGTAACCCGCCCGCCCGCCCGGTTTAAGGACCCTGCAAGCTTCTCGCGCGGCGACAGCATTGTTTTCTATAAACATCAGGCCGAAGCGACAGGTGATGCAGTCGAAGACATTATCAGCAAAGTTCAGTTTCTCCATATCTGCAGCAGTGTAGCGAATATTCGATAGCCCGACGTTTACCGCCCTCCTACGCGCGGTGGTCAACATTTCGGGCGTTAGGTCGCAGGCGGTAACGGTCCCAGTTCTACCCAGCGCTATAGCAACACTGATTGCCGGATCGCCTGTACCAGAACCAAGATCGAGCACCTGTTCGCCGGGTTCGATACACAGATTTTCGATGAGAAACTTATCCAGCGTATCGTCGGTAGAAAGACCTTCAGCGGCGGTGGAGGTCCAGGCTATGCTGCGGCCCTTCCAATGATCCCGCCCCACCTGATTTTGATCTTCCATCAGGTGTTCTTGCTGCCTTCTCGTTCGGCGAAATTGAAATATAACTCGCGCGCCCGTGTTGCCACTGGGCCTATTTGATAGCTGGCTCCCTCGACCTGAACCACCGGTTGGATTTTAGAATAGTTGCCGGTCAGGAATACCTCGTCCGCTGCATAGACATCGTCTATTTTTATTGTCCGTTCCTCAATGGCGTATCCGTCGGCGGTTAGAAGTTCGATAATACGTTTGCGGGTCAGTCCACATAAGAATGAACCGTTCGGCGCAGGGGTCTCTACCCGGGAATCGTTGACGATAAACAGGTTGTTGGTTGCAAATTCCGCTACGTTCCCCATGACATCCAATACTATAGCAGTGCCGTATCCTCTCTCCCGTGCCTCTGCCAGAGCGCGTCCGACGTTGGGATACAGACAAGATGCCTTCGCGTTTGTCGGGGCCGCTTCTGGCGTGGGGCGTCTATAGGAGGACAGCATAGTCTTCACTCCGGCCCAGGGCGGCATAGGTGCCTCAAATACGGTTATAATGAACTGTGTCGACTCCGTGTTCGGTGCGACAAAACCTTCCTCGAAATACATCATCGGTCGGATGTAGAGTTCTGCGTCTTCTGGGAATTTTTCTATACCTTCCCACGCAAGCGTGACAATTTCTTTCGCGGTGACGGGGCAAGTCATATGGAATGCTTTGCCCGACTCTATTAGCCGAGCACAGTGCCGGTCCAGATCCGGAGCTAGTCTTTGAAACGCCCGCGCTCCGTCAAAAACCGAGGAGGCCATCCACCAGGCATGGTTCATCGGCCCAAGGATGGGTTGGTTTCCTTCGAACCATTCACCGTCTTTCCAGGTAAAGGATCTGCGGTCCATTAAGTCAGCGTTTCGGGTTCGACCGCGGTGGCGGATTGTTCGTCGCGAAAGGCTTTCGCATAAGCATGGATACGCGTGACCATCGCCTGCAGTCCGTTGGCACGGCTACCGCTAAGATGGGAACCTAGCTGCAAGACTTCGAAAAATTCTGGTGGCGTTCCGACTATCTCTTCGGGCGTACGATCGGAATAGACCCGCAACAGTATCGCGATCAGGCCACGGACAATAATGGCGTCTGAGTCTGCCTCGAAGTGTACCCGGCCTTCCTCCCGTCTCGCATGGAACCAAACCTGCGATTGGAAGCCTGGTACTTTGTGAGTATCGTCTTTCTTCTCGTCTGGTAGGCCTTCCAGTGCTTTGCCCATCTCGATGATGTATTCGTATCGCTGCATCCAGTCGTCGAAGAACGCAAATTCCTCGACGATTTCCTGAGTGGTTGTATTGATGTCATGGTCTGTGGCCATGGTCTCGATATAATCCGGTTTCCGCCGCCGATCAACGCGTTGTGAATTTCCGGTTGTTCCGATTTGGGATAATGATAAAGGTCTGAAATATGGGGGAAGACAATTGACCGATATTCATACAGCTATTCTGCCTCTGCTTCGTCTGCTCCCGTCGGAGGCAGCACACAATTTGACGATCCGGGCGCTGGCAATGGGGTTGGGACCGATTGACCGGGTGCCTGACGACCCGGTATTGGCGACACAAGTCTGGGGACTAAAATTTCGCAACCCCTTGGGCCTATCGGCTGGCTTCGACAAGGGTGCACAGGTCCCGGACGCCATGATGCGTGCCGGATTCGGATTTGCCGAGGCAGGAACGGTGACGCCGTTGCCACAGCCTGGTAATCCGAAGCCGCGAATGTTTCGCTTGTCCCAGGACAATGCGGCGATCAACCGGCTTGGCTTCAACGGTCAAGGCTTGGGGCCATACGTAAAACGAGTTTCCCGTCGTACCCAGGGGCTTGGACCATTCGGAGCTAATATTGGAAAGAACAAAGTGACTGAAGATGGAGCTGCAGACTACGAAATCGGCATTGAGGCCGTAGCACCCTATGCCGATTATTTGGTGTGTAATATTTCGTCGCCAAATACGCCTGGTCTCCGCGCGATGCAGGGGCGTGCCATAATGGCCAACGTGATTGAGCGTTCCCTGAAAGCACGAGCGCGTGCCATTCCCGAAGCAGAAAAACGCCCACCAATGATCATAAAAATTGCGCCCGACCTCGATGAGGTCGAACGAGCCGACATCGCTGCCGTCATTTTGGACTCCGGTATTGAAGGGATAACGGTGGCAAATACTACGGTCCTGCGTCCATCCCATATGACTGATCAGCAGAAAAACGAAGTCGGCGGTCTGAGCGGTGCTCCATTATTTCCCATTGCATTGGAAATTATCGGCGATATGTACACGCGTACGCAGGGACGCGTCCCGATCATTGGCTGCGTGGGCGTTGCCAGTGGCGAGGATGCCTATAAACTGATCCGTGCCGGTGCATCGCTAGTGCAACTGTATACCGCACTGGTGTTTCACGGACCAGCGCTTGTGCCGCGGATAAAATGGGACCTTGCCGAACTAATCAAGAATGATGGGTTTTCGTCAGTTGCAGATGCCGTGGGAGCTGATCACCGAGAGGCCTAGCCTAACCGCTTGACGGTGCAATACTAGCCCAAAAAATCCTCAGGGTTAACACTACATTGGTTAATGAAGGTACCAGAGCGCTGGGAAAACTATAGGATAGAAACGTCTAAAGTCTCTATCCCTTCTCAATTTGTTTATGGATCAGGCTACTCTTCCCGCAAAACGAAAACCATTTTTTGAGAAGAAAAATATGACTATTTTCCCCCTATGTAATACCGCAATAGCGCTATTGCCTCGTCCGTGTCCCACTCGGCAAAGCCGGTCAGCCGTCCCAATTCTTTCCCGTCACGGCCAATCAGGATCGTTGTCGGCAGTCCGAAGGCCTTGCTGGCGAACATCATCTTTGATTTTGCGTCGTGGTAGAGCGGCAAATCCCCAAGATTGAGTTTGTCGCGGAACGGTCTAATTTTTTTCCACCCTTGTCGATCCTCGGACAGGGCGATCACGAGAAAATCCGGACCTTTTAGTTTGTTATGTATATACCTTAACGATGGCATTTCGCGCACGCACGGTCCACACCAAGTTGCCCAGAAATTAAGGAGTACGACCCGGCCTCGGAAGTCTCTCAGGGTCAATTCGTTTCCGTTTTCGTCCATGAATACTGTTTCAAGGGCGGGCGGGCGGATGGTGGTAGGCTCAAATTTTTTCATTGTGCCCTTGAGCGGTGGACCTGAATCTCCCTTGCCCTTCGCGTATGTGCTTGAATCCGCGCCAATTATCGCCATTATCGCTAGGCAGGCGGCGCGAGCAGTGCTGGCCACACCGTTTTTTGAAATTCTTGATCTGAGACTGAAACGAACCATGAGTGACAAATCTACCCCCAAAGATGTCAGGAGCGCGGACGGCGGGTCCAACCGGATGTGGGGTGGACGTTTTGCGGCCGCGCCCGATGCGCTTATGGAGAGAATTAATGCTTCTATCGGATTTGACAAAGCGCTTTATGCCCAAGATGTCGCCGGGTCATTGGCGCATGTACGGATGCTGGGCGCTACCGGTATTTTGTCCGTAGAGGACGTCGAGGCTATTTCCGCCGGTCTGGTCGGCGTCCGTGCAGAGATTGAGTCTGGAAATTTTGATTTCCGCTCGGATCTCGAAGACATCCACATGAACGTCGAAGCGCGCCTGACCGATATGATTGGTGCCGCGGCTGGTCGTCTGCATACCGCGCGGTCGCGCAACGATCAGGTGGCGACCGATTTCAGACTTTGGGTGCGGGAAGCGATTGATGCCGCTGAAGATGCTTTGAGGACAGTTCAGGAAGTGCTCATCGATAAGGCCGATGCCCATTCGGAGTGGGTGATGCCCGGTTTTACCCACTTGCAGGTCGCGCAGCCGGTGACCGTGGGCCACCATCTTCTAGCCTATGTCGAGATGTTCGGCCGAGACCGGGGCCGGTTTGCGGATGCCCGTCGGCGGCTGAATGAAAGCCCGCTCGGCTCTGGTGCGCTGGCTGGAACGTCTTTTCCGATCGATCGAGATGTGACAGCAGAGGCCCTCGGGTTTGAACGTCCGACCGCTAATTCGCTCGATGCGGTATCCGACCGAGATTTCGCTCTCGAATACTTGGCGGCGGCGGCAATCTGCGCTGGACACTTGTCGAGGATGGGTGAGGAACTAGTGATCTGGTCTTCGGCACAGTTCGGGTTTGCACAGCTGTCGGACACATTCTCGACTGGTTCGTCGATGATGCCGCAGAAACGTAATCCTGACGCGGCCGAACTTATCCGCGGAAAGACCGGGCGGATAATGGGAGCGTTGGTCGCCCTGTGTAGCGTTATGAAGGGGCTGCCTCTGGCCTATTCCAAGGATATGCAGGAAGATAAGGAACCGGTGTTTGATGCAGCCGAAACCTTGATTGTGTGTCTTGCGGCGGCGTCCGGCATGATGGCGAATGTCGTCTTCGATCGTGATCGCTTGGCCGCTGCGGCAGGTGAGGGCTTTGCGACGGCGACGGATCTCGCCGACTGGTTAGTAAGGGAAGTGGGAACCCCGTTTCGGGAATCTCATAATATTACCGGGCGGGTCGTTGCTTTGGCTGAAGATAAAAGCTGTCGGCTGGAAGAACTCTCGCTGGAAGACCTGATGTCAGTCGATGATCGGATCACGGACGATGTGTTCAACGTTTTGGGCGTTGATAATTCTGTCCGCAGCCGGACCAGCTATGGCGGAACAGCGCCCGATAATGTCCGGGCTCAGGTTGCAGCCGCGCGGGAACGCTTTCTCTCATGACGATGCGCTGTGTATGGCCGGTTCTGGGGATGTTGGTCCTCGGTCTATCCGTTTCATCCTGCGGCAAGAAACCCAGCGAGGTTAAATCGCCTCCCGGGTCGCAAGAATTTCCAACACAGTATCCGACCTCACGATAAGGGCGCTGCTTAATGACAGGCTTTTCCTATCGCGGCGGGGCATTATTTGCTGAGGACGTGCCGATTATCGACGTTGCACGTCATATAGGCACGCCATTCTATTGTTATTCAGCGACGATGCTGGAGTGTAACTATCGCGAGTTTGCAGCTGCCTTCCACGGCTTAAAAGCGGAAATCTGCTATGCTGTTAAAGCTAACAGCAATCAGGCTGTCATCAGCCTGTTTGCTGGTTTGGGTGCCGGCGCCGACGTTGTATCGGAAGGAGAGCTACGCCGTGCCTTGGCGGCCGGAGTGTCTGCGGAGAAAATTGTGTTCTCCGGTGTTGGGAAATCAGGTGCTGAGCTGACGTCGGCGTTGGAACATGGCTGCGGCCAATTCAACGTGGAGTCGGAGCCGGAGCTCAACCTGCTTTCGGAAGTAGCAACCGCTATGGGAAAGACGGCCACGATCGTTTTCCGCGTTAATCCGGATGTGGACGCAGATACGCACCACAAAATCTCGACGGGACGTGCCGGCGATAAGTTTGGAATACAATTCGAGCATATCGTAGAGGTCTATGAGCGCGCGCGTACTCTCGACGGCGTCGATCCTCGGGGTCTAGCTGTGCATATTGGTTCGCAACTGATGAGCCTGGATCCGTTTCGTGCCGCCTTTCAAAAGATCGCTGGCTTAGTCGCCCAACTCCGGGCTAACGGCCATATCATCGACCGGCTCGATCTCGGTGGTGGGTTAGGGATCGTTTATCGCGACGAAGTTCTCCCAGCATTGGCAGATTATGCTGAAATTGTCCGTAACGTTTTTGGAAATCTGGGCGTAACGCTCACGTTAGAGCCAGGACGCCGGCTCACCGGAGAGGCGGGCATACTCGTGACTGAGGTAATCTACATGAAAGAGAGTGGCGGACGGCATTTTGCTATCGTGGATGCTGCAATGAACGATTTGATCCGTCCGACGCTTTATGAAGCGTGGCACGATGTGGAACCTGTAATCAAACCGGAAACTGATAGTTTGATCACACCGCTCGATGTAGTGGGTCCTGTCTGCGAAACGGGCGATGTATTTGCGGTCCAAAGGCATATGCCAGAGACAAAGGCCGGAGATTTGCTTGTTTTACGTTCAGCCGGGGCCTACGGCGCCGTCATGTCGTCAACATATAATTCCAGACAGTTGATTCCGGAGACCATAGTTAAGGAAGATCGATATAGTGTGATTAGACCCCGGCCGGATTACGATACGCTTATCGGTATGGATATTGTACCGGACTGGATTGTTGCCGATTGACTCGGCGCAGACTCATTTTTGACGAACCACACCGATAAACGGTAGGCTGCGAAATAGGTGGGCCATATCAATGCCGTAGCCTACAACGAACAAATCGTCGACAGGGAATCCGACGTAGTCGGCTTCAATCGATACTTCGCGTTTTTCATGCTTGTCCAGCAAGACACATGTGTGGACGGCATCTGCACCGCGGGCGGTCATCAAGTCCGTAGCGTAGGCAAGCGTGCGACCGCTGTCGAGAATATCGTCAACAATCATTACGCTGCGGTCTTTCACGTCCTCGGAAATATCGCGGGTCAGTTCCACGGTGCCGGAACTTTCTGTTCGGGTTCCGTAGCTGGAAAGTGTTATGAAATCCACACGAGGACGCATACCGGCGCGGTCGAGCGCCCGGAGTAGATCCGCAGCAAATACGAAACTACCTTTAAGGACAACCACCACAAGCACATCGTTGGGCAGATTACTGGCTATTTCTGTTGCCAAAGTCTCGATGCGTTCGGCTATTGCGTCTGCATCGAACACGACGTCGATTTCAGGCAAATAATTATTCATTTAGCGCCTTCCGTCAGTTTCATTCGGGAGCCAGCCCTACTTCTAAGCGTTTCGAGTCGGCGGGATAGCTGCGAATTTGATTGGAAAAATTCACAACTTCGTTTGGCAACATGCGCCGTACGGGCGGCGGGAACTTCCAGATCTTAACAGTTTCGCCGGACTCGTTTATGAACATGACACGTAAATTTGGCACATCTTGAGATGCTTTCGTCAGATTCACAAGTTCGCCAGTTACCTTAAGAACGCCGGGGATTGGATATGAATACTCGACGCTACGCAAACTAAGACGCTTTTTTTCCGGTGCCGATGTAAATCCGATTGTTTCGAAAAATTTCTTCGTTACCGGCCAGTTTGAGGTAATCGAATCCCGAAACATAACTCCTCCACCCAATGTTCCCCCTACGACTATTATGAGAAGTAGCCATGCCAACTTTGTTGGCCAAGGGCGGGGGTTGTTAACAACTGCAGGTAAGTTCCGTACGCCCGCCCGGTCGCCGGTTCTGAGTTCTCGTGGGCCGCCTGAAACGCCGGATCCAGATGGGTTCTCGAAATTAGCACGTGAAACCTGACTGTCCGGAGCTGTTCGTTCGCCCAGTATGTCTTTATCCCCCGACACGCCAAAACTTTCGGCGGCGGGTTCACTGCCATTCGACAATTCGTCTGATTTTTTGCTGAGGTTTCGACCCATTTCTTCTGCCGTTGTCCGCGGCTTTTGGGTCGTCGCATTCGGCGGTGGTGCCGGCTCGGCCCACGCATGATCGCATTTTGCACATTTTACCGTGCGGCCGTTCGGTCCGATCTGCGCGGAATCAACCACATAACGCGCTGAACATGAAGGACAAGTGACGATCATGACCCCTTAATAGCGCATGGTGCCACCACATTTAAGTGGCTTCGATTCTGGACGGCGGGGCAATGGCTGTGCGATTTTGACAATCTAGTAATATTAGAGAGGAATTTCTGTGGAGGCGGTAGGCGATATTGTCCGCTTTGAAAACGTCGGTATGAGGTACCGGCTCGGCGGCGAGGTGTTGCACGACGTTTCGTTTTCTCTTCCCGCCGGCGCCTTTCACTTTCTGACTGGTCCCAGCGGTGCTGGAAAATCCTCTCTTATGCGTCTTATGTACCTTGCTCACCGGCCGTCGCGCGGGTCGATTTCTATTTTTGGCCGCGATTTGTCCACCGTTCCCCGCCATGAACTAGCGGCACTGCGACGAAGGATCGGTGTTGTATTTCAGAATTTTCGTCTTTTGGATCATCTTACAGCGATGGACAACGTGGCGCTGCCTTTGCGTATCGCTGGCGCTAAGGAAGGTCAAGTTCGCGATCATGTTGCGGAACTATTGCGATGGGTAGGTCTTGAAGAACAGATAGATTCCAAACCGACAACACTCTCCGGCGGCGAACAGCAGCGCGTTGCCATCGCTCGCGCGGTGATCTCGCGACCTCAAATTTTGTTAGCGGACGAACCGACAGGAAACCTAGACGGCGAAATTGCAATCCGATTAATGTATCTGCTGGAAGAACTTAACAAGATCGGTACGACGGTTGTTGTGGCAACTCACAATGAGGCCTTACTCCAACGATTTCCCCATCCGAGGATCCGAATTGAAAACGGTGTCCTTGTAGGATCTAGCGATATGTTCGATATACCGTCGGATGTAACGGAAAAATGATCCGCCCCTCAACGGATTTGCCTCTTGGCGCTGACCCCGCGAGCCGTTTTTTGCCGTGGACGGTCGGATTTCTGGTGTTTCTTGCAACCCTCTCCCTCGCCGTTGGGATGCTTATGGTTTCTGCAAATGGAAACTGGCGGCACAACCTGTTGGGTACGCTGACCATACAGGTTCCGGTAGGCCCCGATAAGCAGGAGGCCAGCCGTGCAGTGATCGAGGTGCTTCGGGCGATACCTGATATCCAAGAAGCAAAGCGGGTATCTGACAGCGAGATCGCTACCTTGCTAGAACCCTGGCTGGGCGCACAGACGTCCATATTGGATCTTCCCGTGCCGATACTGATTGATGCTACCGTCGCAGATGGCCGGACTATAGACATTGAAACGCTAGGGGCCCGTCTTTCAGCCGTTGCACCTGGAACGACAGTGGACGACCACGCCGTGTGGCTAAAACACTTAATGGACCTAGCCGACATTACCGGAGCGGTATCGTTGTCCGTTATGGTGTTTGTGCTGATATCGATGTTAATGACAGTGGTGTTTACGACGCGGACTGGCCTCGCAATTCACGGTGAGGTGGTTGAAGTACTGCACATTATAGGAGCGCAGGACTCATATATAGCTCGCCAGTTTCAAGTGCATACCTTTTGGCTATCGGGAATTGGGGCTGCTGTCGGATTCACACTCAGCACTGGCGTTATCGTACTGCTCCAGTTCTACGGCGACCGTTTGACCGAGGGCCTTTTGCCTGATTTAGCTCTTGGTGGCGTTGGTTGGGGAGCGCTTTGTGCTTTGCCTGTGGCGGCAGTCTCGCTCGTTTTCTTGACTGCCGGGATAACGGTCAAACGCCTTCTTGGACGGATGATGTGATCGGGCAGCGGAGCCATCGCCGGTTGCTGGCCAGTCGACTGTGCCTAATAATGTCGATTACGTTTCTCGCTTGGGCTGTCGGTCTTTACCGGTTCTCACAGCTTATTCCCGAACCGGTTTTTGGTAAGGTGAAAGCCACGGATGCGATAGTGGTCCTGACAGGCGGGGCTGGACGGATTGGTGCGGGCTTGTCTTTGCTGGAACGTGGTCTCGGGAAAAAACTTTTCGTTTCAGGGGTTTATCGGGGAATCGATGTTCAGGAGCTACTGAAGGTTGCCCGCCGTGCGCCAGGGAACCTCCAATGTTGCATTGCGCTCGGTTATGCGGCGGATAACACCCGCGGCAATGCAATAGAAACAGCAGAATGGATTGGTCGCGAAAACATTGGATCCATGCGGATCGTTACCGCTAGTTATCACATGCCGCGCAGCCTTCTGGAGTTTCGGCGGGTTCTGCCTTCTGGCATCGTCATTGTTGCCCACCCTGTCTTTCCTAAAGGATTTCCCGCCAAAAACTGGTGGCGGGATATTGGCGCGCTGCGTCTGGCGGTCTCTGAATATCACAAGTACTTAATGGCGCTTTTGGAGGAGAAACTGTTGTGAGGATTCCTTCGAGATGACATTTCTCCGGTCTTTTTTTTTCAATGTTGTCTCATTCACATGGACATTCATATTGTTGTTTTTCTACATCCCGTTCTTGTCGCTTCCTCATAGTGCAATGTTGGCAGCTACCCGTTTCTGGGTCTCTACAATTTTCATATTCCAGAGGTTAATCCTGCGCCTCGATTTTGAATTTCGTGGATTGGAAAGTTTGCCGGAGGGTCCATGTATCATAGCGTCCGCTCACCAATCCGCGTGGGACACCATCGCATTTTACGCTGTGATTAAAAATCCGGTATTCGTATTAAAGCGAGAGCTTTATCGCATACCGATGTTTGGCCCTTATTCCCGTCGGCTTAACATGATTGCAATTGATCGATCCGGCGGTGCAGGAGAGGCGCGCCGGATGATGCGAGATGTTGCGGACCGGCTATCGCAGGGGCGGCAGGTGATAATTTTCCCCGGTGGGACCCGCTCGGAAGCCCATGAAATGGTGACGTTAAAATCGGGTATCACTGCACTTTACCGACGGAGCGATGTTCCCGTCGTGCCGGTGTCCCTGAATTCTGGTTATTTCTGGGGTCGCCGTAGTTTTCGAAAAAAACCCGGGTGCATAGTGGTAGCGTTTCAAGAACCCATATTCCCTGGATTGGACGCTAAAACATTTGATGCCCTGTTATCGGAACGGATTCATACTGGCAATCGGGATCTTCTCGAAGAGGCCGGTTTGTCCTAAGGAGGACCAACGAATTCGTCGAATATCTGCCAGAACCGATTCCGTATATCGACCGTTTCCATGAGAAGTTCGTGGCGGGCGCCGGCAAACCGGATTTGGTTCCAGCCGTTTACCGTCTCCGATATGGCCGTTAGAAGCCCTCATACCCGTTTTAGCCACATAATAGCTCAGATGCCTTTGAAGATAATCTCCCGAGGTAACTTAACCGGTTATTCAGCAATTACGCTGCCTGACAAGGTGCCCACGGATTCGATTTCTATTTCAACTTGGTCGCCTGGCTTCAGCCATTTGGGTGGATTGAACCCGACGGCTACACCGGATGGGGAGCCGGTGGTGATCATGTCGCCCGGCATCAGCGTGATGAAGGTCGAGATATAGCTTACCAGGTAAGCCGCGGAGAAAACGAGATCGCTTGTACTGCCCTGCTGGCGTATTTCGCCGTTAATGCGAGTGGTCAAGGCCATGTTGTTTGGATCCTTGGCTTCTTCACTGGTGGTGATCCACGGCCCCAGCATCCCCGAGAATTCCCAGTTCTTTCCCGGCGCGACCTGCGGGCCACGCTTCTGCCAGTCGCGGACACTACCGTCATTGCACACCGTGTAACCTGCGACAAAATCAAGCGCGTTTTCTTCGGTAACGCGCCGCGCTTCGGTGCCGATAACGATAGTCATTTCACCTTCGTAATCGAAATGCTCCGAATGCGACGGCATAATCATGCTTCCGTTATGGGGAACGAAAGTGCGGGGAAAACGGGTAAAGATGCTGGGGTGTTGGGGTATCTCGTAGCCCATCTCGGTTATGTGCGCCGCGTAATTCTGGCCGACGCAGTATATCTTTTCAGGATTAGGGATCGGTAGCTTCCATAAAACGTCACTGTGGGCGTAATCAGTTACAGATTTAGCGGCAATCTGAGCGGCTTCGTCTACGACGTCAGCTTCGAGAACGTCGCGAAGTGTCTGATGGCGGCCCGAAAGCCGCCCGGTCAAATCGATAATTCCGTCGTCTGTAACGACTCCGAACCCGTCATGACCGGCAACCCAGAAACTCGCTAATTTCATGGCGTTACCCCCTTAAAACGATAGTTATTCGGCCTCAATCGGATTTGTCAGTGTGCCGATTGGTTCGATATTAATGCTGATTTTCTCACCAGGTTTGAGCCATTGGGGCGGATTTCCCTCGATCGCGCTGCCGCCGGGTGATCCGGTCGCGATCA
>JAYYZV010000176.1:0-6053 GCA_036339975.1 Pseudomonadota bacterium
CATCGTGGCGATCCCCGCATCTTTAGCGCGCTGTATGGTTTCGGCACGATCCTCATCAAAGACGTCGAAATCAAGATGGCAGTGACTGTCGACTAGCATCTCGGGTGTTTAGCATACTCCCCGCGCGAATCCATGCAGGACGTTAGGCCCCCAAAACGGTCCCTCTTCGCAGGCTGGAAAAAATTTATAGAACAGGGCCGCAATGACGATCGAGCCTAATCTCACGGATTTTCTGCGGGGCCGGCCAGAGACGGCACGGAGACAGAGGGGCCCCGGTAATCTGATGAGGCTCTTTCTCGAAAAACAGGACCAAATACAAATACGAAAACACCGATTATGCGAAAAGTTGAACATGTCATATGCGCTTACCCCGACCAAATCAGCTATTGAAATCGTCAGGTTACCGACTGGCCAGAGGCACTGCCTTGCGCGGATCAAACAAACGAATAAACTTTTTCCTATTTCGGTACAGAAAATCGAAGTTATTTTTGGCTTTATCTCCATAGAACTGTCTAAAGGAATTTGTAGAATTTTCCCAAAAACCTTAGCCTTAACGACCACTAAACTAGGAAAAGTGTATTTTCAGGGGTGACAAATAGCGTTTCTCCAAAACAATCAATAACCGTTACAAAAAATGCGAGGATGATACCGATGCTTGAAATTGAACCCATCAATCCAGACCCTAGTCAGTCAGACCAGCTCCCCTACTCTCCATCAATTCGAGTAAAAGGGGGTGCAGACATCCTTTTCATATCCGGTTCGACTGCATTACCGCTTTATCATTCCCATCCTCATATTCATGAGGAACACGTGTTGCCGGACGATATTAAGGAGCAAACCCGGAGGGCGATGGAAGACATCAAATTATCGCTCGACGCCTGCGGTCTCAGCTGGCGAAACGTCGTCAAGATTACAAAGTTTGTTACAGATATGCGGGAGACCGATGCTATGCACCAGGTGATCGGGGAATATTTTGACGGCTGGAAGCCGGCTAGTACGATGGTTTGTGTAAACAACTTAAGTGCCCCAGGATCAAGGGTCGAGATTGACATAATCGCCGTCGCGCCAAGTGAAGATTGAAAGCAGAATCAGATACATGGAACTAATTAAGGAGTTCGGGGATGGCTAAATTTATTAGAGAAGCCTCTGTCGTCAGCGACGAACCTGACAAGGGTGTGTCGGTTAAATCTTTGGTAACTCCCGAAAGCGTCTCCTCCGACAATGTTTTAACTGAACAAATAACCTTAACAGATCGAGCGAAATTCAATTTCGCTGTCGGCGATAATGATATTTGCTGGGTTCATATGCTCGATGGTTCGTGTGACGTGTCGATAGGCGGGACAAAGTCTTCGCTGGGTGAAGAGCATTTTCTTTTCCTAGCGCCGTGTGAAAATATTCAATTTGAGTGCAAAGAAACGGCGCATATTTTCCGGGCTACGGTTCCAGAAGCCGGTAGATTTGACCCGTCGTGGACTAACTTATCTCTCGCGTCTCGGCTTACCGACTGGACAAACGAACCTGTCTTGAATTCAGAATTCGATGCCCGGAAACGGATTTACATGATTACACCTCAATTATCGGGGACCAAGGCAGTAAAAGGTGAAATGATAATTTATCCACCTGGCACCGAGGCCTCCAATCATCATCATGAAGGGGCAGAACACTTTATGGTGGTGTTAGACGGCTCCGCGACATTTTATATCAATGAAGAGCCGAGAGAAGTGAGGGAAGGAGATACCATATATATCTATGAAAACGACCGTCATTACATCAGAAACGACACCTCAAGCGAATTCAGGTTTATCGAATATTTCGTTCCGGGCATTTACAAAACTGTTTGGGCAGAGGGCGCAGAGATATGTACCTGGAACCCGAGTAATAAAAACATAAAGGGAGGTCAGCCCAGCCGGCATATTGCAGGCCATTCGTCGGCCGAGGCGCATACCCGAGCTGATATCTAGGCAAAGTGTTTCTTTCGGAGAACAGGAATTCCGGGCCGAAGCAGAAAAACTAAAGGCAGAAAATTGAAGGGTAGCCGTACTTCAAAAAAGTCAGGAACTGAAAAAAGTCTTAGACACCTATGCTAATCCCCTTACCTCTAAGGTTTCTCGAGCTTGCAGTCGCGGAAACGTAATACAGTTTGTAATACAAAAACGTGGCGAACATTCCAGCTTCCGAAAAACAGGGTGATTAGACAATTGCTTTGAATAGGTAATTAATCGCGGAAAAATAGCTACCCCAACTGCTCCCGCGGCCATCATGGCCGGTCAGGAGCGGCGAGTCCCCTCCTCTGCTTCTTCTTCGACGAACCGGGGAAAAACCGGTGCGGGTTTGGGTAGAGCCGTGCCGGGCGCCAGGGCGCTCCCGGTTCCTACGCATTCAAAATCGCGTGCGTCGGCCCCGACTTCGAGCAGATCCAGCATCTTTGCTGCGGAGTCCGGCATGAATGGCTGGATGTAAAGTCCGAGATGCCGGATGGTTTCGGCCAATATGTAAAGCACGGTATCCCGCCGGGCCTGATCTTCCTTGTGAAGCTGCCACGGGGCCTGCTGGTCGACATAGGCATTACCTGCCCGCACTACTACCCATATGGCTTCCAGCGCTTCATGAAAGGACTGATTGTCCATATGACGCCGAATGGTTTCCATCGCGCCCGTCGCCTGATCCAGCATATTCGTGTCTTCGCTCGTCCGGTCGCCCGGTTTCGGCAAAACGCCGTCGCAGTACCTGCCGATCATCGACAGCACCCGCTGCGCCAGATTACCCAGGTCGTTAGCCAGTTCGCTGTTAACCCGGTTGACCATGGAACGATGTGAAAAATCACCGTCGTTTCCGAAGGGCACTTCGCGTAACAGAAAATACCGCACCTGATCCAGCCCGTAGGTATCAACGATTGCCCGCGGATCGATGATGTTGCCTAGGGATTTGGAAATCTTCTCACCTTCGTTGGTCCACCAGCCGTGGGCGAAAACGCGTTTGGGCGGCCCCTGGCCAGCGCCCATCAGGAACGCTGGCCAGTAAACCGCGTGAAACCGCAAAATATCCTTACCCACCATGTGCAGATCGGCCGGCCAATACCTGCCGTAAAGGTCGGACTCCTGATTGGGATAATCGACGGCGGTAATGTAGTTGGTCAGCGCGTCTAGCCACACATACATGATGTGATCTTCATCGCCCGGCACATCCACGCCCCATTTGAAGCTGGTGCGGGATACCGATAGGTCGTGCATGCCGCCCTTTACGAAGCTGATTACTTCGTTCCTGCGGGTTTCCGGGGCAATGAAATCCGGGTTCTCGTCGTAGAACTTCAAAAGCGGTTCCTGCCATTTCGAAAGATCGAAGAAATAGCTGGGCTCTTCCACCCATTCGCATTCGGCGCCGGACGGGGCGATTTTCTTGCCGTCGGGCCCTTCGGTTAGTTCGTCTTCGGCGTAGAACGCTTCATCTCGTATTGCGTACCAGCCGTTATAGGTGCCCAGATAAATATGGCCGTTTTCCTTAAGCGCGGTCCAGATAGCTTGGCTGGCTCTGGCGTGCCGGGATTCGGTCGTCCTGATGAAGGCGTCGTTGCTGTAATTCATGAACGACGCCAGATCTCGAAAGTTCTGAGAAACGCCGTCGGTAAAGCTTTGTGGGTCCATGCCCGCGGCTTCTGCCGATTTTTCAACTTTCTGGCCGTGTTCGTCGGTGCCCGTCAGGAAAAAGACGTCATAGCCGTCCAGCCGTTTGAAACGGGCAAGCGCGTCGCAAGCCAGGGTAGTATAGGCGTGGCCGATATGGGGAGCATCGTTGACGTAGTAAATCGGCGTTGTGATGTAATAGGTCTTCTGACCGGACATTCTTGTTCCTCGGGAAAGCGCGGCGGTCGTCTAATCACGACGCGGGTTTATACACCCGTCCGGGTGGTATTTTCCATGGCTGTCAGCGCGCTTATCATAACCTGTTTCCGATCAAGATTTGCGCTATCCGCACGGGCGAACAATTCGTTGTTCTTTTCCCACACTTCGATCCAGCTCGACGTATCCGCCAGCGTAGTTAACCGCATTAGGCTCTGGGCTTCTTCCGGGGTGTAGCCGCGCGAAGCCAAGTCAATGTTGCGCGTGCCGGCGGAGACAAGATCGCAGAGGCTGCGGGAAGCGATTTCGGTCGCTGTACGCCAGGCATTGTCGGCATCCCGTTTTGAGACGACATCCGCAAATTTATGGGCGGCCTCCATGTTCAAGTCCGGCAGTCCGTTGAAAATACCTAGAAGCATTCGCATCAGCAGAACGCCTTCGCTGTCCGCAAGGTCGAGCGCACGGCCGATACTGCCGTCAGCTAGGCTGGTTAGCGTGGAGCGATCAGCTTTCGGAATATCGGGACGGTAAGAGGCGATCAGTGCGGCGACCGCCGTGTTTTCCAGCGGAGCCAGTTTCAACTGACGACACCGCGACCGAATGGTCGGCAGCAGGCGCCGCGGGGCGTGGCTCACCAGCAGCAAGATCGCCCGCGGCGGTGGTTCTTCCAGCATCTTGAGCAACGCATTCGCGGCATTGGGGTTCATGTCTTCCGCGCCGTCAACGATGATGATGCGCCATCCCCCTTCGCCCGCCGTAAGGGACATGGCGTGTCCGGCCGCGCGGATTTTATCGACAGGGATAATGGTCTGCATACGTTTTCCGTCATCGCTCATGCCGCGTTCGATCGATTGCAGGTCTGCATGCCCATTAGCGGCGACACGGCGAAACACTGGATGTTCGGGGTCGATCGCAAGAGAATCCGGTGCGACAGTGGGTAATTCATCGTCATCGAAAAGCGCAGGGCCGACATCTTCCGTCGGGGGTCGGGAGCTGTTGGCCAACAGAAAACGGGCGAACCGGTAAGCCAGGGTCGCCTTGCCTATCCCCTTGGGTCCCGTTATCAGCCAGCCGTGGTGCAGCCTACCTGACGACCAGGCGTCCAGAAATTGCCGCTCCGCGGCGTCATGACCGAAGAGATCGGGGTTTTCCCTTGGAAGAAGTGGCCCGGTCATACTGACAGTCTAACACCCAGCCGTTCGGACAGACATGCGACGATCGCTATTGTTACGGCATCCATATCCTGGAGGGCGTCAATAATCTGGCAGCGATCCGGTTCCCTGGCTGCGATATCCAGAAATCCCTTTCGAAGACGTCCGTGAAAATCCTTATCCATCTGTTCGTACCGGTCGGGGGAATCTCCACGGGCCCGCATTCTTTCCATACCGGTTTCGACGGGAAGATCGAATATCAGGGTTAAATCTGGTTTGAAGTCCCCGAGTGAGATGTCATAGAGCATTTCAATTGCTTCGAGGTTCAATCCTAGCCCATATCCTTGATATGCCCGGGTGGAATCCGCAAAACGGTCGCAAAGCACCCATTTCCCTTCCCGCAATGCCGGGGCTATACGCGTGGTATAATGATCGGCACGGGCGGCGAAATGGAGAAGCGCCTCGGTCGGCACGTCCCAATTTTTCACGGGATCGAGCAACAATCTCCGGATTGTTTCCGCGCCGGGCGAACCGCCGGGTTCGCGGGTCGTAAAAACCGAAATACCAGCCTGTTCAATTTTCTCCGCAACGCGGGAGATCTGGGTCGACTTACCTGCACCCTCACCGCCTTCGAATGTGATGAATTTGCCGGCGCTCATTGCGTCAGGAAGAACCCCAGAGCACATGCCTGATGGAGGCGCCTATGCGGCCCACAAATCCTAGCTGTTTGATTTCTTGTCCAGCCAACAGAGGCCATTCGCTGGTCTTTCTGCCGGGTACCGTAATGACGAGCGTACCGAGTCTTTGACCCTTGGTAATCGGTGCGGCAACCGGATTGGTCATGCGGGCCGACACTTTCATTTTGTCCCGCCCGCTGTGCGGTAATGTCAGTTGAATGGTTTCGGGAACGATCAACGGAACCTCGGCGGCAGTCCCGAGCCAAACGTCGGCCTTGATGACTTCCTCGTCCTTCTTAAAAAGCACATAGGGTTTGAAAGATCGGAAGGCCCATTCCAGCAGGCGCAGAGATTCCTGGGACCGCTGCCGACTGCTTTTCATCCCGTTC
>JAYYZV010000177.1:0-18908 GCA_036339975.1 Pseudomonadota bacterium
GTATCAAGAAGGTCGAATGCGTCGAGTACCCTGAACTCGGCATGGAAGCCATCTGGCAGATTGAAGTTGAGAATTTCCCTGCGTTCGTTGTGGTTGACGACAAGGGCAACGATTTTTTCGCCCAAATCTGAGTATTACCCTTGGAGGTGCTGCCCGATTTGATCGAACCAGACCTGACGACGCTTTTCTGCGGATCGGCAGCCAGCTCAGCGTCCGCCCGCCACGAAGCATACTACGCCGGCCCCGGCAACCGGTTCTGGCTTGTCCTTCAGGAAACGGGCCTCACCCCAAGACTATTCGCACCACCAGAATTTCCCCTCCTTTCAGCGCTGGGGATTGGACTGACCGACCTTGCGAAGAACGAAACTGGCGCAGATACTGATTTTTCTACCAGTGCTTATGATTGCTCCGGTCTACGAAAAAAAATTGATAAAGCTGCACCGGCAATTATAGCCTTTACGGGAAAGCGACCTGCCAGCATTTTCCTTATGCGTTCGCTCGGCGTCGGCGCCGAGGACTACGGAGAACAAAGTGCGCGGCTCGGAAAAACTAGAATATTCGTCTTACCCTCACCGTCAGGCGCCGCGAGACGTTGGTGGTCTCCGGAACCATGGCATAGTCTGGCCACGACACACCGTCAAATTAGGGACATGATATGAAATTCTGCGTATTCGGCGCCGGCGCAGTCGGAGGACTAGTCGGTGGCATGGTTGCCCGCGGGAATGCAAAGGTATCGCTAGTCGCCCGCGGCAATCACCTGTCGGCAATACAGGCCAACGGGCTGAAGGTAGTTACACCGGATGAGGAATTCACTGTCCATGTTCCAGCCACCGACGCCCCGGCGAATCTGGGTGTCCAGGATGTGATCTTCCTCTCGGCCAAGGCACACGCCCTGACGGACGCAGCCAACATGATGCAGCCTTTGATCGGACCCGATACCGTCGTGGTTTCGGCGCAGAACGGGATCCCGTTCTGGTACTTCTACGCCCATGGCGGCAACCTGGATGGACACACCCTTCAGACTGTCGATCCAGGCGGGCACATCGCCAATGCTATCGGCAACGAACGCGTCATTGGCTGCGTAATAACATCTAGCAACAAGGTTGAAGCCCCTGGCGTGGTTCGTAATATTGGTAATCAGGTGTTCATGGTCGGTGAGCCTGACGGTAAACTTTCCGGCCGACTCGCCGAAATTTCTAGCCTGTTGGAAGGGTCCGGTCTTTCAGCGCCTATGTCTGCTGATATCCGTGGCGAGCTTTGGGTGAAGATGTGGGGTAATGTGTCGTTCAGTCCAATGGCGGTACTGACAATGTCTAAACTGGGGCCGCTGGCGGAAAAAAAAGATCTGCGGGCCTTAGGCGTCGCTATCATGGAGGAGGTCAGAAACGTCGGCGAAGCCCTGAATATTAAGTTCAATACAACCATCACTGACCGACTGGAGGGCACACGAAGAGTTGCCGGCCATAAGACGTCGATCTTGCAGGACCTAGAGGCCGGCAGGCCGATGGAGGTCGACGGCATCACGGGCGCAGTGGTGGAACTAGGTCGGCTGCTTGGAGTTCGGACACCCATGATTGACCTCATTTATTCGCTTATGCGTCAGCGCTCCCGGGAGGCCGGACTATATCCGGAGATAGGCGTCAATCCCCTTGCCTAGTTACGATTGGGGAAGGCAGATCAATGTCAGGTATACTCGAGATTATCATTATGGGTTGGCCAACGTTGTAGCTCACCAACGACCGTGAAGCCGCCCAATTTTTGGCTGTAATCTTTGCTGTCGGCTGGCAAATCCTGCCGGCAAGCAGTGGTCTAGGCGCTTAAAATTTATATATCGCCATGTTCTGAACCACATGGTGATCCTGCCACCCTATTCGACCTCAAACACCCCTTCGACTTCGATCGCGACACCAAATGGCATAGATGCAACGCCTATGGCGGTCCGGGAGTGGCGCCCTGAATCGCCATAAAGCTCAATCAACAGTTCCGACGCGCCATTCAAGCACGCCGACACGTCGGTAAAATCAGGGTCCACGTTCATATAGCCTTTGATACGGACGATTTCTCTCACGTTGTCCAGATCATCGATCGCTTCCTTGATGCACGCCAATACCATCAGCGCGCTATCCCTCGCTGCTTCCTGTCCCTGTTCGAGAGTGAACTCGCGGCCGATCTTACCAACCCAACAAATCTCGCCGTTTACTCGGGGCACCTGACCAGAGACGAAAAGCAGCTTACCGCTACGTTTCCAGTTCAGAATTTTAGCCACCTTGGGACTTGCCGCCTCAGGCAACGTCAGCCCCATTTGGGTCAGCCTAGCCTCGACAATACCAGCCATCCTTCACTCTCCTAGGTTTTGTCATCTCTGTTACACCACATCATACAGGATGGACCAACGCCAAGCGACAAATACGAGGCTACCGGTTAGGCTGTCTATATCTCAATGTGTTGTAGAATGTTGCTCGGTGTAGATGCGATCGTCTAAGGATCGATTTTGGGCTTAGGGTCAAACTAGAACTTATTACTGGCCCGACTTTGGAAAAATATATTGTATGGTCAAATGCTTCGAAAAAGATCTGTAACAATTTCTGGACATCGTACTAGTATCTCATTGGAAGATGAGTTCTGGTCGGAGCTGGTTCTTATTGCAGGAACACACGGGTTATCTCTTAACACTTTAATTGCGACAATCGACGAAGATCGGGATACGAACCTTTCGTCAGCGATCCGGCTATTCGTTCTCACGCATCTTAAGGGCTCAGCCGGGCGTTGATTTTTAGCGGCCGAGGTGTCTAAATATTTTCTTCGTCAATTTGTCTGACGGGCCACTCTACTAAAACATTTCTGGTACCCGGCCGACCGAGCCCGATCCCAATAACAGACCGGATTTGGTACCAGATATGAACCTCTGCAATAGGCATCCAACGCCACAAGTCATCGCACGCTTCCTAGGCGCAAGAATGCTGACGCAACCGCACATCAAATTCTATAGCCGCACGATTTTGCCGGGATTCATAAGGTTTTTTGGGTCAACCGCCTGTTTCAGGCTCCGCATCACGTCGATGGCTGCGTTGCCGTGTTCTTCGACCAGTTTGTCAATCTTGCCGTGACCGACACCATGTTCACCAGTGCAAGTGCCGTCCATAGACAGCGCCCTGCTGACAAGCCGTTCATTGAGGGCCACGGCCCGGGAGACCTCGCCAGCGTCGTCCGGATCAAGGACCATGTCGACATGAAAATTACCATCTCCAACGTGTCCCACGATCGGTGCCAGCAGGCCTGATTCTTCGATATCCCTCCGAGTTTCAGATATGCATTCGGCCAGACGTGAGATCGGTACGCAAACGTCAGTTGCCCAGGCTCTGGTGCCGGGGCGTAACTGCATGTTCGCGTAATGAGCGTCGTGCCGCGCCTGCCAGAGTTTCGATCGGTCTTCCGGCTTGCTGGCCCACGCAAAATCCGTGCCGCCGAAGTCGTCGCTGATCGCGCGCACACCTTCGATTTGTTCCGCAACGCCGGTCTTAGTGCCATGAAACTCAAAAAACAGCGTCGGTCGTTCAGCGTATCCCAGTCCGGCAAACTTATTGAGCGCCTGCATCTGGACTTCGTCGATCAGTTCAATCCGGGCGATCGGTACCCCAGACTGGATGGTCAGGATCACCATATTCACGGCATCTTCAACCGTTGGATAAGTGCAAACCGCTGAAGATATCGTTTCGGGAATGCCGTATAGCCTGAGCGTTATATCGGAAATTACGCCGAGCGTTCCTTCAGACCCAACGAACAGGCGCGTCAGGTCATATCCTGCGGAGGATTTCCGCGCCCGCTTTCCGGTCCTTATGTACTGTCCATCCGGCAAAACGACGCCAAGCGACAGGACGTTGTCGCGCATGGTACCGTAGCGAACGGCATTAGTGCCCGAAGCCCGTGTCGCTGACATACCGCCGATAGTGGCATCCGCACCGGGGTCGATGGGAAAGAACAGCCCGGTATCTCGCAGATGCTCGTTCAGTTGCTTGCGCGTCACCCCGGCCTCTACGGTGACGTCAAGATCTTCGGTATTTACCTGCACGACCGCGTTCATCTTGCCAAGATCGATGCTAATACCGCCCCGCAGCGCCGCGATATGACCTTCAAGCGAAGTACCTACGCCGAAGGGAATAATCGGCGTATCGTGTTCGCCGCAAATCTTAACAATGTCCTGCACCTCCTCCCGCGTGTCCGGAAACACCACCGCGTCTGGCGCGCTCGGGGCGTGATAGGATTCGTCCGTTCCGTGGCGATCACGGATGGTCTGATTGGTGCTCAGCCGGTTGCCGAACCTCTGTCGCAGTATATCGATCGTAGTTTTGATTTGGCTAACCTTGCCGTCCATGGATTAGACTTTCCCGCTATCGGAAGCGATGTCGGATACGAACATATAGCCGGGTGCGTGGGTGATCGCGATACGCGGCATGGCATTCCGGATGGCTTCCTGAGGGGTGACGCCGCAGGCCCAGAAGACTGGCACCTCGCCATCCATTATGGTAACCGGTTGACCATATTCGGGGTCGGTCACATCCCGGATCCCGAGCGCAGCCGGATTGCCTATCTGGATAGGCCCACCATGGGCCATGGGATATTTTTCTGTCACCTCCGCCGCGCGCTGTGCATCCTTTGGCTTGTAGGGCCTCATGCTGACCACAAACGGGCCAGTAAACTTTCCCGCCCCAATGGTCTGCTTAGTAGTCCGGAACATCGGCACAATTCCGGTTTCCTTAATATGCCGTGGTTCCAGACCGGCGGCGATCAATGCTTCCTCCGCCGTGAACGAGCACCCCAGTAAAAAGGTGACGAAATCCTCCTCCCAGATGTCTGAAATGTCGGTAACGTCGCCAACTGGCTCGCCTTCCCGGAACACGCGATATCGTGACAGGTCCGTTCTAATGTCAGCGCCGGGCGCACACTGTTTGGGCTCCGGGTCTCCGGGGTCGAGCACCTCAAGCACCGGGCAAGGCTTGGGATTCCGCGCGCAGAACTGCCGAAAATCTTCGGCGTCTGCTGCCGACAGAATGACCATATTAGCTTGTACATAGCCCTGCGCATGCCCGGAGGTAGGCCCCTCATAGTCACCTACACGGCAGGCCGCACGGAGGTCACCCGGTTTTTCATAGAATGTCATAGCCTACCATATCCTCCCCCGCCGGGTGTTTCGATGACGTAGACGTCACCATCATACACTTCCGTCGAATCAGTTCCGCCCTGCTCAGTGACCGAGCCATCGGCGCGCTCCACATAATTTCGACCGAGCTTAGCGTCACCGCCACCATTCATACCGTAGGGCGGGATTATGCGGTGGCCGGACAGCATCGACGCCGTCATTTTTTCGCGAAACCGAACGCGCCGGATTACGCCATCGCCACCCCGTTGTTTACCCTCGCCGCCCGATCCGCGACGGATCGCGAACGAATCCAAGATCACGGGAAACCGCCACTCGAGTATTTCAGGGTCGGTAAGACGCGTATTGGTCATATGCGTGTGGACTGCATCCGCGCCGCGGAAATCGGACCCGGCGCCCGCCCCGCCACAAATTGTTTCGTAATACTGGTAGTTGGCATTACCAAAGGTGAAATTATTCATCGTGCCCTGCGAAGCGCCCATTAGTTTGAGCGCACCGAGGATCGTATCGGTGATTGCCTGGGACGTTTCAACGTTTCCAGCGACGACGGCAGCCGGATATTTTGGCCGCAGCATGCAATCGTCCGGCACGATGATATTCAACGGCTTCAAGCAACCCGCGTTCAACGGAATGTCGTCGTCGACCATCAACCGGAAGGTATAGAGCACCGCCGCGATGGCGACCGCATGGGTGATGTTGAAGTTGTTATCCTGCTGGGGCGAGGTCCCGGTAAAATCGACCGTCGCTGATCGCGTTTCCGGATGGACTGTGATGGCGACCTTCACCTTAGCACCGAAATCCATCTCGTATTCGAATTCGCCGTCGGACAGGTTCTGGATCACACGGCGAACGGTTTCCTCCGCGTTATCCTGCACGTGTTTCATGTAAGCGAGCACGACATCGAGGCCGAAATGGCCGACCATCTTGCGCAGTTCCTGCACGCCTTTTTCATTTGCCGCAATCTGGGCTTTCAAGTCGCCTAGATTGTGATGGAAATTACGCGTTGGATATGCCGCCGTAGTAAACAATTCCTCCAGCTCTTTCTCGCGTAGACGGCCCTGATCGACTAGCTGAAAGTTGTCGATTAGCACTCCTTCTTCGTCTATGTGACGCGAATCCGGCGGCATCGATCCTGGCGTCTTGCCACCTATTTCTGCGTGGTGGCCGCGCGAGGCAACGTAGAACAGGATGTCACTGCCGTCGCAATCAAATACAGGCGTCATTACCGTAACATCCGGCAGATGTGTGCCACCATTATAGGGTGCGTTGAGAACGAACACGTCACCAGACTTAACTTCCTCACCCCGTTCACGCACGATCGTCTGCACGCTTTCGCTCATCGAGCCCAAATGAACAGGAATGTGCGGAGCATTGGCAACAAGTTCACCGTTAGTGTCGAATATAGCGCAGGAAAAATCGAGCCGTTCCTTGATGTTAACGGAATAGGAAGTGTTCTGGAGTACGACGCCCATCTGTTCCGCGATCGACATGAAAAGGTTGTTAAATACTTCGAGCATGACAGGGTCGGCTTCGGTACCAATAGCGTGTTCGGACCGACGCCCCACCGTGCGAGTAATCACCATATGATTGCGTGCCGTGATCTCCGCACGCCACTCGGGCTCGACCACCGTGGTAGCATTGGAATCGATGATAACGGCGGGGCCGTCGACTGTTTTGCCTGGGGACAGCGTATCGCGGTCGAAGACCGGCGCGGTGCGGGCTGCGCCGGCAGCATACATTTGGGCGTGTCCCAAGGGTTGCGCTGACTTGGTGTCGGCCTCGATCCCGAGTTCCTCATGGGTGACATCCTGACCACCACCAACAATTTCAACCGTCACGGCCTCGACGACATTGCCCTTCTCCGGGGCGATGAATCCAAACTGCTGCATATGCGCGTCTTCGAACATTTTCAGCATCTCGGCGCGTGGGCCGAAATCAACCACTAGCGCGGTATCGGTGCCATCGTACCGCAGATGGGCCTTAGCGATAGCCGAGATGTCGCCCGCCTCAACACCCTGGCATTCCATCTCGCGGACGCCGTCGACCGACAGGGCTTTTACCACGGTCTGCAGCTCATCGACCAGAGCGTCGTCGAGCGTTTTTTCGACCGCGCGTTCGCGGATGATCCTCTGTTCCGCAAGTCCCATGCCATAGGCCGATAGCACGCCAGCGAAGGGATGGACGAAAACCCGCGTCATACCCAATGCATCCGCCACTAGGCAGGCGTGCTGTCCGCCCGCACCGCCGAAGCAGTTCAGCGTATATTCGGTCACATCGTACCCTCGCTGGACGGATATTTGCTTGATCGCATTCGCCATGTTGTCGACAGCGATCTTTAGGAAGCCATCTGCGACTTCGACAGACGTGCGTTTGTCGCCGGTCGCGGCCTCAATCTCTGCCGCCAGTTCCTCGAATTTCTGCCGCACCACAACAGCGTCAAGGTGCTGATCGGCGTTAGGGCCGAACACGCTCGGAAAAAACTCTGCCTGAATTTTGCCCAACATCACGTTGGCGTCGGTGACGCACAGCGGACCCCCCCGCCGATAGCAGGCCGGGCCTGGATTGGCGCCAGCGGAATCAGGGCCCACCCGATAGCGCGAACCGTCAAAAAACAGAATCGAACCGCCGCCTGCCGCCACGGTGTGGATATTCATCATCGGCGCACGCATGCGCACGCCCGCGACAAGAGTTTCGAACGCACGTTCGTATTCGCCATCGTAATGGGCAACGTCGGTAGATGTTCCGCCCATGTCGAAACCGATAATCTTATCGTAGCCCGCCATGCGCGCCGTCTGCGCCGCACCGACAATTCCCCCGGCAGGACCCGACAGGATAGAGTCCTTTCCTTGAAAAAAACGGGCGTCAGCCAAGCCTCCGTTCGACTGCATAAACATAAGCCGCGCATCGCCGATCTGCGCCGCGATCAGGTCCACATAGCGCCGCAGGATGGGCGACACATAGGCATCAACGACCGTGGTATCTCCACGACCTACGAACTTCATCAGCGGGCTGACCTCGTGCGAGACCGAAACCTGCGTAAAGCCGATGTCATGGGCGATAGCTGCGACCGCCGCCTCGTGGTGATGATAGCGATAGCCGTGCATGAGGCAGATAGCGACGGAACGGATGCCATCGTCATGGGCAATCTGGAGAGAAGCCCGAGCGCCATCTTCATCCAGTGGCGCCAGAACATCGCCCTCTGCGGTCAAACGCTCTTCGATCTCAATCACGGATTCGTACAAAAGTTCGGGCAGTTCGATTTTGCGCGCAAAGATATTTGGCCGATTCTGGTAACCGATCCGTAGCTGGTCGGCAAAACCGCGCGTCACAGCTAGCACCGTCCGTTCCCCGTTGCGTTCCAGTAGCGCGTTTGTCGCGACAGTCGTCCCCATTTTGACCGCGTCGACCAAGCCTTCGGGCAAACCACCGTCGGCCTGCACACCGAGTACGTCACGAACACCCTGCAACGCGGCGTCTTCGTAGCGCTCAGGGTTTTCGGATAGCAGCTTGTGGGTCGACAGTCTGCCGTCTGGGGCGCGGATAACGAAGTCGGTGAACGTTCCTCCCCGGTCAATCCAGAATTGCCACTTACCTTTTGTCAAGCTGCCCTCGGCCACACACTGTCTCCCTTGTCTTTGATCTTTCGCAATCGTCGACACCCGTGAAGGGCGATTAAATTTTCAGCAGCCTTTCCGCATTGCCATGTAAAACCTTTTTCTTGTCATCAGGGCTCAGCGAAATCTGTTCCATCCAATTGGTGCCCTGCATATTAGGCGCGAAGGGGTAATCGACCGAGAACATGATGCGATCGATCCCCATTTCCATCATAGAACATTGCAATGCCGGGTCCGAAAAATTTCCGGACGTGGTAATGTGAAAATGGTTGCAAAACATTTCGCGGAACGGGTAATCACTGTCACGGCCTAGCGAATCGCTGATCCGCCAAAGGAGAAACGGCAGCCCTTCACCAAGGTGGCCAAGGATGACCTGCAGTTTAGGATGTTCGTCAAATACTCCGCTTAGGACCATTCGGATGCCCGCGGTGGCGGTCTCAACGGTGAAGCCCCATGCCGCGGTCAGCAGCGACGGATATTTCGGTAAATAATCGGCGTAGTACGCCTTGACCACATCCTGGTGAGGCACCGCCGGGTGAATATATATCGGCACGTCCAACGCTTCGGCGCGAGCAAAAATAGGCCAGAACTTTTTCTGATCGATAAATTCGCCGTTGGTCAGGCCATGAATCATCCCACCCTTGAAGCCATATTCCGTCACCGTGCGCTCCAGTTCGTCGGCAGCAGCTTCCGGAGCAGGCGATGGAATGGTTGCAAACCCAGCAAACCGATCCGGATGGCGTTGGCAGGTCTCAAACAAACGATCATTGGCGGCAATGGCGAGCTTTATAGCTTTTTCCGCTTCAAACCTCTGGACGCCCGGCGCGCCCTGAGACAGCACCTGCACGTCGATGCCAGACGCGTCCATATCCTTGATCCGGAGGTCAAAGAGATCGTCCATCTTTTTCCGGATCGGCGTACCCGCGAACCCGGTCTTGTCGTCAAATTCGGCGACGATGTCGGGATCAAAGTAGTGTTCTTCTATCGCAATGATTCGATTGCCGTTTTTGCTCGCCATTAATCACTCCTTGCAAGTACGTTCGGTCCGTTGGGGGAGACTATATCCGCCGCTCTTCGCGGTGTCAGCCGATGGCTAGAATACCCCTGTTCGGACCTAATGTAGCCTTTTTCTATGGTGGGGCCCGGCGTTGGGACCAGCGTCTAACACATTGTTACCGCACAAACGAAATGATAGCGTTCCCTTGTTAAACTTGCGGAATGCAGCAATACCGTCTTAACGGCCATTTTGTCGCCGCATTTATCGGAGATCGTCCCAAACATCGGGGTAAAGGTTCACGGCGATTCAATATGGCGATTCTGGGTAAAATTATTGGCGGAATCGGAGGTTTTGTTGTCGGCGGGCCATTGGGGGCACTGGTCGGAACGGCGGCTGGTCATGCCGTCGATCGTATGCGCAGTTTCGAAGACGACGCCAGCGATGCCACACGCCAAACCGCTTTCACGATAGCCGTCATCGCCCTTAGCGCGAAGATGGCCAAGGCCGACGGCCAGGTAACACCCGACGAGGTTAGAGCTTTTCGACAGATCCTCGACGTACCGGAAGACGAACTCAAGAATGTCGCCCGTGTCTTCGATGTGGCGCGAAAAGATGCCCGCGGCTTCGAACCCTACGCCAAACAAGTGGCTAAAATGTTTGCCGACCGGCCGGCGGTCCTCGAAGAACTACTCGACGCACTGTTTCACATTGCCAAAGCCGACCGCATCGTCCACCCACAGGAAGAAAAATTCCTGCAGGAAGTAGGAAGAATTTTTGGGTTCGATGAAGCCAAATTTGCCCGTATCCGGGCAGGCCATCTCGGCGCCGATGTGTCGGACCCCTATATTATTCTCGGCGTGGCGCATGACGCGGATAATGGCGAGGTGCAAAGAGCCTGGCGCACGCTTATTAAAGAAAATCATCCCGACAAACTGATCGCGGACGGCATGCCGCAGGACTTCATCGACGTTGCCACTGCCAAGATGGCGACTATAAACGACGCATGGTCGAAAATTCAGAAACAGCGCGGGCTAACGTAAGTCTAGACTGGGGGAACGCCGGAATGTTTAAGGAAGGAGACATCGTTCGCAACGTGAGCGCTGGTATTGTCGGCGTCGTCGTCGAAGTGGATGGCGAGACGGTCTATCTGGAGCAACAGAACGGCGTTGAGATGGACTTCCCTGCGGCGGCTCTACTCTTGGAACAAACATTTCAAGCGAAGCACGATAAATCGGTCCACGACGACGCTGGCAGCCACATCAATGATGATATCTATGACGAAGTGATCGCCAATATGTATCCTGTGATGCTGGAAATAGGTCAGGCGGCCTACCATTCCGTCCCGCCGTTACGTGGGGTGGAGCCCAAAATATGGGATAGCCTCAGCGCACTCCAAAAACTAAACGCGGTATCCGACGCGACTAACGTGCCCGTCGCCGACTGGATCAAGGCTAATGTTACCGGCGCCACGCCAACCCTCGCGCAGTTGCAGCTTTCAGTGCTAGCCGACCGGGAAGCGGCCGGTAAATAAAATCTTTTATTCGGTTCCTCTGGTATCGCAGCATTTTTTGATTGTAGGCCGGGAACCGAAGACACAGATTTTCTCGATATCACCCTTCCTTCAGGAGGCTTCGAACACACGATCGAAGCGCATATCCCGCAGGTCGCGTTTTAGCACCTTGCCAAAATGGCTCCGGGGTAGGTCGTCGACGAAAGCGATTTTCTTAGGTACTTTAAACGCAGACATCTCCCGGCGGCCCCACGAAAACAGGTGTTTAGCAAGTTCGGGAGTAGCCGGGGCCCCCGGATTAGAAACGGCCACTAGCAAAATCGCTTCCCCCCACCGCTCGTCTTCGACACCGATCACTGCGCAGTCGCGCAGATCGGGATGCCCCGCGTAGATGGTCTCGACCTCAACAGACGGTACGCTCTCGCCACCGGTCTTGACTATATCCTTCGACCTGTCGACCAGAGTAATCCGTCCGTCGGCATCCATCACCCCAATATCGCCGGTGAAGCACCAGTGCAGACCTTCTGGATCATCTACCCGCGGACGCCAAGTTTGCGCAGACGCTTCCGGGTCCCGGTGATAGCCGAGCGCTGTGTTGAAATTGCGCATCGCGATATGTCCAGGCGAGCCGCGTGGAACCGGGTGGTCGTCATCATCGAGGATTAGGACGCGCGTATCGAGATGGGGTTCTCCGATGGCATGGGGCTGGTCAAGAAACTCTCCCGGTCCCTGAGTAGCCAGATTCAGGCTTTCGCTCAGACCGGCCGCCGCAAAAATATCGGCTCTGGGAAACATCTCTGCGAGTTTTCGCCGAAGCGCCTGAGGCGTCGGTGATGCAGTGGTCACAACCGTGCGGGGTGCGTCCAGCGGCACGCCGTCCCAGGCGTCATACAGGGGGTTAATAACGGCGGGAACAAGAGGCAGATACTCGATCGCTCGTGCGCGCACCTCCTTTAGATAATTTGTCGGGTTGAAAGACGCCTCAGCGGGGAAAACTACGGTGCCAGCGCGAGCGAAAATCGTAAACATGCCCCATTCCATCCCCGCTACGTGATAACCGGGCAAGATGGCCAGCGTCTGCCAACCACGTCGGATACCATATTCGGCAACGTCAGCCAGCACGGTGATAACCGAACCTCCCTGACTATGGAGTACCCCCTTGCTCTTGCCCGTTGTTCCGCCGGTCATCACAAGTCGGTATGGGTCATCAAGCGAAGTGACTGCGGGCAGCGTATCGCTCTGTTGACACTTAATCAGGGCCTCGTAATCCTTCCAGCCGGCTTCTTTGACATCGCCAAACCCCACCCGTGTCTCGATCTTAGCCCCGTCGAAGCGGCCGATAAAATCGACACCTGCAATCGCCGCACGGCATCCATGATCCGTTATATAGTCAGCAACTTCACTGGCGATCAGGCGAACATTCAGCGGCGCGACGATGGCACCTATCCGAGCACAGGCAAAGACGGTTTCAACCAGCGTATGTTCGTTACGTAACATTGCAGCCACCAATTCGCCGCTTTCGATACCTGATTCCATCAGAGCCCGGGCAAGCTGGTTAATCCTGGCATCAAGTTCCGCATAGGTCAGCTGACGGCAATTCAGCAGGTCGTCAATCGCAATTCGGTCAGGATGGAGTTCGGCAGCCCGGGCGATAAAATGGCCAATGCCCATTTTTTGCCGTTCGATATTTTTCAATTGTTCCGACAAAGTAATTTGTCCCTCACCCCGATAGCATTGGATTATCCAGAATTTTTTATCCAAAGCCAGCCGCAATCGATAAGTCGTTTGACATCCTGCATCGGTGGCCTGACCCTCCAAGTATATGAAACCTTCACATATTATGCTCGCCGTACTTGTGATGGCGGTGTGGGCCTCCAATATTGCAGCGGCCCGGATTGCGGCAGCGGAGATCCCTGGCTGGACCCTTGTCACACTGCGTATGGCGGTTATCGCTATCGCACTAATTCCATTCGTGCACGTTCCACGGGGTTACATGAGGAAACTGTTCGGCCTGTCTGTGACGATGGGCACTCTGCATTTTGGCCTGATGTTCGTCGCCATCGAACATATCCACGTTGGCACCGCGGCCTTGATAATTCAGACATCGGTCCCGTTCGCGCTATTGCTGGCCCTAATTTTTTTCCGGGAACGGTTTGGCTGGGTTCGAGCGACCGGCGTCCTGACCTGTTTTGTAGGCGTCACCATGCTGCTCGGTGAACCACGGGTGTCGGATAACCTGATATATATAGGTATGGCTTTGGTCTCGGCCCTTGCCTTCGGTGCCGCCAATTTGCAGTTGCGCGCACTGGGCGGTGTCAGCGTGTTCACGATCAACGGGTGGATGGCCGGATTTGCAATCCCGCAGATGGCGGTGATGGCCGTGCTGTTCGAAACCGGGCAAGTCGAAGCCGTACTTGCCGCGAGTACAGAAACCTGGGTTGCGATCCTGCATATGGGTATAATTGTCAGCATCGTCGGGCACGGTATTTGGTATCAGTTGGTACCCCGCTACCAAACTAACCAGACTATGCCGTTCACTCTGCTGATACCGATTTTTGGTGTCGCAATGGGAATCGTGCTGTTGGATGAAACCCTTACCTGGCTAATATTCGCAGGAGGCATTGTGACCCTTGCAGGTGTCGCTATCATCGTGTTTAGAAAACCTGAAACCATCGTCGCGGATTTTAAGTTCGCGAAGGATTAGCAGCTTGGATTTTGCGGATTATCCTTCACCAAATTTCAACGAACGGCCGTTGGCTAATTTGATCGACATGATTGTCCTTCACTATACGGGCATGCAATCTGCGGAGGCGGCACTGGAACGAATGTGTGACCCGGTCGCCAAGGTCAGTGCGCATTACATGGTGGACGAAGATGGGGGTGTGTTCCGGCTAGTGGCAGAAGAAAAACGCGCCTGGCACGCCGGCAAAAGCTTCTGGCAGGGCGCCACGAACATCAACGACCGATCGATCGGAATCGAAATCGTAAACCCAGGACACGAATTTGGCTATCCGCCGTTCCCGAAGTCCCAGATGGCAGGCCTCCACAATCTTCTGCAGGAAGTTATCCGCCGGCACGAAATCCCAGCCACGCGCGTCATCGGGCATTCGGATATCGCGCCGGACCGAAAACGGGACCCGGGTGAGTTGTTTGACTGGCGGGGGCTGGCAGCAGCGGGACTAGCTATCTGGCCTGATAGGGCCAAAGACCCCATTGCACCCGTTGATGTAACAAAAACCCTTGCAGACATAGGTTACGATCCTCGGGTCCCTACCGCCGATGCTATCAGGGCCTTCCAGCGGCGATTTGTTCCACACGCGGTCAGCGGCAAGGCGGACCTAGCGACCCGAGGTATAATCGCCGCCGTCGCTGCTATAAAAAGTTGACTTGAAAGACTTATGGACCGACTGTAGCTGCGGTCCAGACGGTCGGATGGCCGCCTTCCGGCAACGGGGAAACCCGCCGGGGGGAGGAAAGTCCGGGCTCCACGGGAACACGGTGCCGGTTAACGGCCGGCGGGGGCAACCCCAGGGAAAGTGCCACAGAGAGCAGACCGCCATGTATCAGTACAAGGTAAGGGTGAAAGGGTGCGGTAAGAGCGCACCGCGTCGGCGGTAACGTCGATGGCAGGGTAAACCCCACCGGGAGCAAGACCAAGTAGGGACGGCAGCAGAGCAACTGCCCGCAGGCGTGTTTCCGCGCCGCTGTCCGGGTAGGTCGCGACGAGGCGTCCGGCAACGGACGCCCCAGATGAATGGCCATCTATCGCCGCACCTTCGGTGCGGCGGGGACAAAACCCGGCTTACAGACCGTCTGGATCGACTTTCCTCCTCCAAACAAATGGTCACATTGAGAACATAAAAAGAACATAATATAACCCAAATTGGTGGGTAAATTTCTTTGTTCGTCAACTTAGGATTAATTTACCACCTTGCCAGACCAGCGAATCGCGTTAACCACCAATGCTGTTGACGCCCTGTTCTTAACTTCATTTTTACTTTTAATGTCATTGATTCCCATATATACCCATGGTATACCATAGTGTCCCAAATACCTTTTGGGACGATGGTTTCTGTCGGTTCGCCGGCGCAGTTGAGCAGGAAAGCCAGACCGTCCCGTGATTTCGTTCATTTCTACATACGAAAATAAGGTCGACAAAAAGGGCCGCGTATCGGTACCGGCCGCTTACCGCGCGGCGCTTGGGACTGAATCATATCAGGGCGTTATTGCATATCCATCACTGACGGGCCCGGCCATTGAAGGATTTGGTCGCGGAGCACTTGAAGAGTTGAACCGACGCCGCTTCGAGCAGTCTATAGAGGGCGGCAACTTCGCCCAGACGCTTGTAGGCCAGTCCGATGATGGGCTGGTAGAGACCATCATGTCACTCGCAAGCGAGATGCCATTTGATGGCGAAGGCCGAATCGTTATGCCTGACCGGCTCGCCAATCATGCCGGCATCACAGACCGCGCCACGTTTGTTGGCCGCGGTGCGCGGTTCCAGATTTGGTCGCCGGAAGAGCATGCAAAACAGCAAATAGCGGAGGTCGCCGCGCTGCGCGAGAAACTGGCCGGCGAAAGCGTCCAATGACGGAGGCGGGTAGCGCCTTCTGCCACGACCCTGTCTTGATTGACGAAGTGATCGGCGCGCTTCAGCCCCATGACGGTGGGGCGTATATTGACGGCACGCTGGGCGGCGGCGGCTATACTAGGGCTATCTTGAATACCGCTGATTGCAGAGTCTGGGCAATAGACCGGGACCCCGACACAATACGGAATGCAGGCACTCTGGTAGAGGAATATGCTGGACGGCTGAAGGTGATCCAAGGCCGGTTCGGCGACATGGTCGCGATTTTGAGAGACAATGGCGTGACCTCGGTAGACGGCATAGCGCTCGATCTCGGGGTTTCATCGATGCAACTGGACGACGCGGGTCGCGGATTCAGTTTTCGTTTCGACGGCCCATTAGACATGCGTCAGGAAAAGGACGGACCCTCGGCAGCCGACCTAGTAAATGAGGCAGAGGAAAGTGTCCTCGCGGACATTATTTATCGTTATGGCGAAGAGCGGCAGGCTAGGCGTATCGCGCGCGCTATTGTCGCTGCCCGCGCTGAAGCTCCTTTGAGCCATACCACCCAGTTGGCCAACATCGTGCGTGGCTCATATCGCGGTGGTCGCCGAGCAAAAACCGACCCCGCCACCAAAACCTTTCAGGCTATACGGATTCACGTCAATGACGAACTCGGCGAGCTAAGACGCGGACTTAGTGAAGCCGAAATTCTCCTGGCGCCTGGTGGAAGGCTGGCTGTGGTCTCCTTCCATTCATTGGAGGACCGTATTGCTAAGGAGTTTTTGAGGTCTCGGGCCGAGAACCGGCCAGCCGTTTCCCGTCATCTGCCGGCAGCGGATATAAGCTCAACCAAACCGACATTCCGGTTGACGCGTCGTGGTGCAACCAAGCCCACCAGCGAAGAAAAGGAACGCAATCACCGATCCCGTTCGGCTCGGCTGCGGGTCGCGGAACGGACGTCGGCCCCTGCAAACAGCTTGACAGAAGGAGGCTGACATCATGCGCAAATCCACACTCCTCTGGTCCGTACTCTGTATCGCGGTCGTCATTGGCCTTTTTGCAGTCAAACACAGTGTGCAGGACCTTGAAGGACGGCTACAAGCGCTGAATACGGAAATCCTGTTAGATCGAGACGCAACACAAGTATTGGAAGCCGAATGGAGCTATTTGAATCAGCCGGCGCGGCTCGAAATGCTGGGCCGGAAACTATTAGGGATGCAGCCAGCATCCGCGGATCAAATCCTGACACCAAAAGAATTCCGCCTGGAGATAATACCTGTCATCGAGGAGCGGACGGCGATTACGGAGAAAGGTTCAGCAAAAAAAACGGTAATTAAATCCGATAAAAAACCTATCGCCAAGATCGCGCCAAGCAAGCCCGAAACAAGCGAATGGCTAAAACCAATCCTCGCGAAAATGAAGAAGGGGCAATGACGGAGGGTCGAGACGCGGTGCCGGAGAAAATCCGAATAGAGGGCGATCGCAAGGCCGCAATCGAAACTGGCCGCAACCGGTTGATGGTCGCCGGCGCACTGTTCTCAGCCGCATTCCTAGTCATCGGAATCCGGGTCATTGACGTGTCGATATTCTCGACCGACGCGGAACCACGCTATACGCGCAGCATCACGAAGACGGAAAGGTATACAGGGCGTGCTGACGTTGTGGACCGTAACGGCGTACTCATGGCGACCAGCCTGAGAACTGCGTCACTCTACGCCAACCCGCGACTAGTCTTGGATCCCGAGCAGGCAGCACTAAAATTAGTCCGCGCCCTGCCGGATATTGACGTTAAAGCCATCGAACGCAAGCTGCGATCCGACCGCGGCTTCGTTTGGCTGAAACGCCATCTAACTCCCCGGCAGCAATACGCTGTAAACCGTTTAGGTATCCCAGCGTTGAATTTTCAACGTGAGGCCCGTCGCATGTACCCGCTGGGATCCCTCGCCTCCCACCTCCTAGGGTTTACCGATATAGATAACAAGGGTCTTGCGGGAGTCGAGCGATACTTCGACAAGGAACTGCGGAGCCGTCAGCAGAACCTAATATTGTCTGTAGACGTCCGTGTTCAGCATGTTCTGGAACACGAACTGTCTATTGCCATGAGGAAGTTTCGTGCCATCGGTGCGGCCGGTCTGGTTATGGACGTGGACACTGGGGAGATCGTAGGCATGGCCTCTCTGCCGACCTTCGACCCGAACCGGCCGGGTACCATCGATAAGGAACAGCGCTTCAACCGGACAACCCAAGGCGTATACGAAATGGGGTCCACCTTCAAAATCTTTACCACGGCGATGGCTTTTGATGCGGGCACGGCGACAATGCGTAGCGGCTACGACGCCACCAAGCCAATCCGTGTTGCGAAGTTCGTGATCCGTGATTTCCACGCCAAGAAACGTTGGCTCTCCGTTCCGGAAATTTTCATGTACTCGTCGAATATCGGCACCGTGAAAATGGCTTTGGACGTGGGTATCAAAGGTCACCGGAGATTTCTCACCCAGCTTGGTATGCTGAACCCTGTCAGGATCGAACTGTCAGAAACGGGTGCGCCGTTGTCACCGAATCACTGGCGTGAAATCAACTCCATGACGATTTCTTTCGGCTACGGACTAGCAGTCAGCCCCCTTCACCTAGTCACAGGCGTTTCGGCCATAGTTAATGGTGGGATCTATCGGGCGCCCACACTTATCCGGCGCGATGCAGGTGAAACCGTTATTGGTCGGCGAGTGATATCGGAAGAAACGTCCCGGAACATGCGCCGCCTGATGCGGTTGGTCGTTGAAAATGGCACTGGGCGA
The DNA here is from genome assembly GCA_036339975.1 of Pseudomonadota bacterium. Lineage (GTDB taxonomy): Bacteria > Pseudomonadota > Alphaproteobacteria > MPNO01 > UBA830 > UBA830. Next base: position 18,642 of record JAYYZV010000177.1, read on the forward strand.
AATGCGGCAGCGACGGGTTATCTGGTCGGCGGCAAGACTGGGACAGCCGAAAAGGTGTCGAGCCGCGGATATAAGAAAAGGGAATTAATTTCGTCCTTCGTCGCCGCCTTTCCAATGCACAAACCGAAATATGTCGTCCTCGCCATGCTGGAGGAAGCGAAAGGCACCAAGGAAACCTTCGGATATGCAACCGGCGGCTGGGTAGCCGCGCCGGCAGTCGGCGCCATCGTCCGTCGCATCGGCCCCGTATTAGGCCTGCGTCCCGTC
>JAYYZV010000178.1:0-5097 GCA_036339975.1 Pseudomonadota bacterium
GAACCCCAGCAGCAGACCCCGCAGGGTGATCGCCGCGAAGAGCGGCCAGAAATCGCGTAACAGGGGGGAAATCGATATCAGGATCACGGCGATAAACAGGGTGATCAGAAACAGATAAAGCTGGCTACGGATTGATTTGATGCGCGGCGCCAGGCTCAGCATCAGTGCGCCGACCGCTCCCAGCAGCGAATGCCCCGTGCCGGCAAGCAACCCGATGTCTTCTCCCGACAGCCCGATCTCTTTCAGGTAAACGATGTAAAAGGATTCCTGCACACCATAACTGGCGATCCTTACCGCGCTCAAATACACGCAGATAGCGATTGCGGGTACAGTCATCATTTTGAGTGCTGCGATATAATCGACCCGGCGCGGAACGAGGTCGGACATTCGAAACTGTCTTATGGGCGCGGTGCCGGTTTGTATCGTGGGGATTATCATACATGACACCAGCAGCCCCAACGCCCAGATGGAAATCGCACCGAAGCCGCCCCAGGCTCCCCACATATCCCATCCCCATCCGGCCAGCGGTGGGCCAAACAGCATGCCGATCCGGACAGAAACGGAGAGCCTTCCGGCGTGGCGAGTACTGCCGCGCATAAGCTGGGAAACGCAGGTCTGTGCGCCCATCCAGGTCATGGTGGTAGCGAACCCCCACACCATCTGAAGAACTATCATGGCCCAGACCCAGGGCATGATCGGGAATAGCAGCGGCACGACGACCGCGATTGCCGCGAAGGCGATCATGACTGGCCGCGCGCCAAGACGGTCTATAAGGACGCCGCCGTGAATTGCGAATAACAGGCCCGGAAAATGGCGTATGCCCAGCAAAATGCCAATCACGCCAGGGGAGACATCGAGATAAAGCGCCCACAACGGAACAATGATCGACGAAATCGTTACATTACTGTTGGAGAAAACCCCGGCGCCGTATATCGGCAGTTGTTGGCGGAGTGATTTACGCCAATCGCTCATTTATCCGTCCGGAATGCTTATCAAGTCGGCGGCGCCAACTTATTGTTAAAAACGGTTTAACCGTCGCACGGAAGGAAAAGAAGATGGCGCCGGAAAAAAGCGATATCGACGGTATCGCAGATTGGTTCGCAAGTTGGGACAAGCTGGTCGACGGTGTGGATTTCGTGCCCGCCCGGGAATTATTCGATGAAGGTGTCATCGGCTTCGGGACCCGAATGGATACCGTTCGCGGCCTGGATCACCTTGAACGGGATCAGTGGCGCCAAGTCTGGCCTACGATTGACGGTTTCAGATTCAACTTGAATACTTTGGAGTGCCTGGTATCGCCGGACCGACTTCAGGGTGTCGGCATCGTGGTCTGGCATTCGACCGGGTATTTGAAAGACGGTAAGCCCTTCGACAGGCCGGGCAGGGCGACCGTGATCTTTGGCCGGGATAATACCAATGACCCCTGGAAGGGGCTTCATACCCATATCTCGCTAAATCCCGGCACACCGCAGAAATCCCATGGAGAGCGTTCGCCGGCTAGTTAATATAGCACTACCTCGAAATCCGACTCGCTATCGGCCGCGTAATTACAAAAGCATTGAGCTTTGAAAGCTATTTTCTCCCTGACAATGCAAAAACTAACCCCGGCCTTAAAACGCCGGGGCTTTTTTTCGCGATCACATCTCGGCCGACACTATCCCGTGGCCCGGGTCTCGCAGGCCGCAGACCCTGGGCATCGCAATTACGTCAGCAACTCAATCAGTGAACGTGTATCCACCCCACTGGGGATCAAGGGGTCGCTGGTTCGAATCCAGTCGCTCCGACCAAAGAAAACAAGCGCTTAACCGGCGACGGTTAGGCCCTTGTTCGTTATCAGGTGCCGTCCGGGCGGCTAGCTTGCGGACGCGCGCTCCCAGACGATAGGGAATACCTTGTCGTCATTGGGATAAACGCCTTGTTCGAGATCGGGCGCTTCCGGAAGCTTCATCACGTTCGGTCGCGGGTCCCAGGTCACGTCGTTGCCGAGATACCGGATTGAAATGGCGGCACGCGCGGTCGTCGGCGAGGTATTGGCGCCGGCGCCGTGAACCGTCAGCGGGTGATGGCAAATACAATCGCCAGGTTCCATGTCCCAGGACAGGAATTCGAGGTCCTGATCGCCTTTTCGCTCGGAAAAATCCGGACAGGCTTCCATGTCAGGGTCGCTAAAGGCGGGGTCTTCGTCAGGGGTTACCGGGCAATAGAATTTGTCCCATTTGTGCGATCCCGCGACATATTGAAGGCCGCTGGTCTCATCCGACACCGGGGTAAGAGCAACCCAGATCGAAACCAGGTCCTCGCCGAGGAACGGCCAGAAGGGCAGATCATGGTGCCACTGGGTCGGCGCACTGGTCCCCGCATCCTTGATGAACATCTGTTCATACCAGTAGCGCACCCGGTCGGCGCCCATCAGGGTCGCCCCGATCTCCGCCGCCGGCGAATTATTGCGAAAGTCGAGAAACTCGGAATCGTAGTGGCTCATGAACGTATTGATATAGAACCGCGCATCTTCTCCGGGAATTCTGGCTTCCCGTTTCCGGTGATTACCCTTGTCCTGATCCATGTAACCGAACGATGCCGCGTGCATGCGGTCGACCCAGTCCTTGTCAAACATCTGTCGCAGGCAGACGACGCCTTTGTCGTTATAGGTAGCAATGTCTTCGTCTGAAATCTTGTTCAGAGGTTTGCGGTTCATCTCGGTTCTCTCGGAATCGATTTGCGATCCATGAAATGTAGGCCACAGAAGAGATCGCGTTAATCCCCATTTATCGCGGTCGTACGTCCCTGCAAAAGCAGCTCGACGTTCGGATAGCTTACGTAAATATAAAAACGCGGGAAGTGTACGTTGTACCGCCGTTGTAAATCTCGACCACTTTCTTGACTCATACCCCCCCTAAATGGGCAGTTTTGGGCCTAAATCCGGTTACTTGAGCGACTTGAAAGACCCGCTAAAACCCCCATGATACCTATCTAATGCATTGATTCTCATACAAAATTCCGGACCTAGCAGTCATCGTCACGTCGGGTCACGCAGACGCGAGGAGCTATTTCAAAATCAGAGAATAGCTCGCATTGTTGTCACTTGCAGTCGCCGCAATGGATCAGGGTATTACTTCGAAGGATATTTCCACGTAGCGCCAATTAGAATAGATGGCCGCTTTTTTCGGCTTTTATCGCCAGATAGCGTTCATTGTGTTGGTTCGACGGAAAAGCGTGTGCCACACGGTCGGTTACCTTAATTCCGAATTCTTCAAGCTGGTCGACCTTGCGGGGATTGTTGGTAAGCAGCCTAACGCTTGAAACGCCCAGCTGACGTAACATCTCGGCGGCGGACAGAAAAACTCGTTCGTCGTCCTCAAAACCCAGCCTTTGATTGGCCTCAACCGTATCGAACCCTTGATCCTGAAGCGCATAGGCCCGTAACTTATTGATCAGACCAATTCCCCGACCCTCCTGGGCGAGATAAAGCAGAATGCCGCTGCCCTCGTTGCCGATCTGCTCGATAGCGCCGCGCAGCTGGTCCCCACAATCGCATTTCAACGACCCGAGGACGTCGCCGGTAAAGCACTCGGAATGCAGCCGCACCAGAACCGGACCGGAGGTTTCCAGGTCGCCGATGACGATGGCCAGATGCTCGGTGCCGCCGTCTTCCGGCCTGAAGGCAACAATTTTCGCGTTCTCCGCACCGTCCAACGGCACATTTGCCGACGTTACCTGCTTTAACCCTACCGCGGCATTGGTGTCGTAGGAATCGATGTTGTCGGCGTTCACGACGACCAGTTGCGGGTGGGCACCGATGGCAACGGATGGCACCGAAACAGCCATAACCGATGGTAGCAGGCGCCCAATCTTCGCGAGTTTGACAGAGGATGCGACAGCCACTGGCGCGGGTTCCCGCTCTGCAAGAAACGGTCCCCGCATGGGGTCTGCCAGATCGAATTGGGGATCCGCAAGTTGCCGTATTTGGTCTACAGAAAGCCAGTCGGGATAGGGAATACGGACGACATCCGGTGTGTAAAGCCGTATTTTCAGCGTTTCAGCACGATGATGGGTCAGCACGACGTATGGCTTTTCGCTGCCGGCAATTTCAGAAAGCTCGTCAATTAGCTCCGCAGTTGCCATTTCGGTGGCGAGCACGAGAACAGCGTTTTTATCGTCGTCCAGGACAAAAACCGGGCGGCCGGCTCGAAGTTCATATGCCGCGCGTTCAACGCTCGCCAGTGGTGAGAGAGCGCCCGTCAGGGAATTGTTAGTGTTTGTCAGGTCGCTTACCATAACCGTCTGCGCAGGGTTTATGCGTTAATACGCCGACTGAACACCCGGTACAATGGCCTGCATTCCGGCCAGGAGAACAATCAATGATCATCTGCCTGATAGAGTTCCAGGTTAATCCCGGAATGGAAGAGGAGCAGCAAAGATGGCTCCAGACGCTTTTGCCCATCGTTGATGAAGTGCCGGGGTTCATCGCCAAAGAGAGCTATACACACGTTTCCGGGGACGGACGCACCAATACCGTATCGTTCTGGGAGAACGAGGCGTCTTTGAATGAATGGACGCGTGATCCCCGGCATCAGGAAGCGATGGCAGCCGGTCGTGACCACATTTTTTCGGAATACGATATCCGGATCTGCTCGGAGCTAAGACATTACGGCCACAAAGCCGGCTGACTTATCCGCATCCCAATGGCGAACGCTCGGGTCTGAGCCGACAACTTATACAGCTTCAGCATCGGCAGTCGACGTTGGGTCTAGGGTTTCAGACCGTCAGCCCTTTCAAGCGGCGGGGCTTATTTTTGGTGTTAAAGGTCGTAAAGAAGTGACGACGTAAGTTACGGTCAAAGCTTCCTTTGGAAAGCCCGGGAGCCTGGATGGCTTCCCAGATTTCAGGTGTCTTTATAGCGTCTGCGTGCGTTGGTTGGGTATCTCGGGCTATCTCGATGCTGTACCATAAGTAATTAAGACTAGTATGTGTTTATTGGGCTCTCATGCCTGCGACAGGTTTTGGTGGTTATGACATTCGATCTTGATGCATCGCTGGTGAAAGCGCAGGCGAAGGAATTTGGTGCCGATTTAGTGGGCGTGGTCAGTGCGGATACGC
>JAYYZV010000179.1:0-26302 GCA_036339975.1 Pseudomonadota bacterium
TAGCACCGCATTTGACTTCCGATCGTTTGTCGGTCGGCATGCCCAGTAAGGCTTATCAACAGGTACGTGATCGCCCCATTCTTGCGAATTCGGAAGTCTGCCATGTCGGCGAGGCGATCGCGGTAGTCGTCGCGGAAAACCGATATATTGCCGAGGATGTTGCAGCAATTGTCGAGGTGGACTACGACATCCTCCCCGCCTCCGCAGACCCAGAACTCGCGACCCAAAAAGGCTCGCCTCTTGCCCATACAGACGCGAAACACAATACGCTGGCCGAATTTTCGATGGGGTACGGTGATCCGGACGGCGCATTCTCCGAAGCACCACATTTGCTGAAGGAGAAATTTTTCCTCCACAAAGGCCTTGGAATGGCTTTGGAGGGACGCGGTCTGGTCGCGCGCCACGACGCACTCGAAGATCGCCTTGTTGTATGGCTCGCAACCCAGATGCCACATATGGCGCAACGGACGCTAGTAAACCTTCTCGGACGGAACGAGACGAATACGCGAGTTATCACACCAGACATTGGCGGAGGATTTGGGCCAAAGCTGGTTTTCTACCCGGAAGACATCGTAGTCGCTGCGGCAGCATTGATACTAGGGGCCCCGGTCAAATGGATTGAGGATCGGCGTGAGCATTTCACAAGTTCGACCCAGGAGCGCGACCAGATCTGGGATATGGAACTTGCAGTCGACGACGACGGGAAAATCCTGGGCGTGCGCGGTAATATGATTCACGATCACGGCGCGTATACCGCTCGTGGCGTCAACGTTGCGCAGAACGCGGGGAGCATCGTGCCCGGTCCATATGAAGTCGCCAATTACAACCTAAACATTAAACTCGTCTTGACCAATAAGCCCTGCGTCACCCCCGTTCGCGGCGCAGGGTATCCACAGGGCAGTTTTGTGATGGAACGTCTTCTCGATAGAGCCGCGGAAAAACTGGGACTAGGTCGGGATGAAATCCGCAGACGCAACCTTATTCAGCCGCAAAATATGCCCTATACTCGGCCGCTAGCTAGCCGCGCCGATCCCTCCATCGTGATTGACGAAGCAAACTTCCCTAAATGCATGGAAACTGCGCTCGATATTAGCGATTGGAAAGGGTTTCCAGCGCGTCAGGCAGCGGCAGGCGACGAAGGGAGACTGATTGGGATTGGTCTATCCGTTTATCTCAAGGGGTCCGGCCGCTGGCCATTTGAGGCCGCAACCGTGCGTGTGGGACCGTCCGGCCGGATCAACGTGATTTCCGGTGTATCAGCGATCGGTCAGGGAACGCGAACTATGCTGGCACAAATTGTGGCGCAATCCTTGGCGGTCAACGTCGACGACATCGATGTAGTTATCGGTGACACCTCGGCCATACCCTACGGCATGGGCGCCGCCTCCAGCCGCCAAACGGTTACCGCTGGGTCCTCAGCCCGGACCGCAGCAGAGGAAGTCCGCGATAAAGCAAAACGTGTATCTGCACATATTTTAGAGGCGGCAGAAGACGACCTTGAAATTGCAAATGGGCGTATCCATGTCAAAGGCGTCCCCGGTATGTCTATCGGCCTCGGCGAAATTGCAACACAGTTGGCTGGCGCCGCAACCGGTTTTTCACTACCCGCTGGAGAAAAACCGGGCCTCGAAGCACATGCGGCCGAACAGATCGACGGGCTGGCATTTTCCAACGGCGCCCATGTCGCAGAAGTCGAGATCGATCCGGGGACTGGCAATGTCACGGTTCTAAATTATGTGATCGCGCATGATTGTGGCGTCATGGTCAATCCGCTATTGATCGACGGACAGGTAGTCGGTGGTGCCGCACACGGCCTCGGCTTCGCAATGTACGAAAAAATGATTTGGGATGATCAAGCACAGCCGCAGTCCACTAATCTTGCAGAATATCTTTTACCCGGATCAGCAGAAATGCCAAATGTCCACATCGAACATATCGTTGTTCCATCGTCTCAGAACCCGCTTGGGGTTAAGGGTGTCGGTGAAAGTGGTTTAGTGCCTGTTCCTGCTGTCATCGCCTCGGCCATCGAAAACGCGCTAAAGGATTATAATGTGCGAATAACTGATGTTCCGGTCAGCCCCACCGACATACTTTCGTCGATCGGCTCTATGCAACGATAAGGATAAAATTGCCGTTTGCGGCTGATGACGGCATACTACATTTCATAGTTTTCAGATGAAAAACAGGTTGCAGCCATGACGCGTTTCAAAGATTTCGTTCCCCGCGGGGTTATTCCGGCAACGCTCGCAGCGTTCGATTCGGACTATCGCTTTGATTGGGCGGAAACGCGCCGGCATCTGGCCTTTACTGCAGACATCGAAGGCGTCACGGCAGTGACCGTCAATGGCCACGCGTCAGAGGTGCATGCCTGCACGCTGGACGAACAGGCTCGGATGATGGACGAAGCAGTAGATGAGGTGGGTGATCGAATGCCACTGATCTGCGGTGTTTACGCCGACGGGAGTCACATTGCTGCGGATATCGCACGCATGGCGGATGCCCGCGGCGCGTCTGCCCTGCTATGTTTTCCCCCAGGGTCAATCGGCATGGGCGGTATACAGCACCGCCCAGAAATGGGCCTCGCTCACATGAAAATGATCGCGGACGCTACAGACCTGCCGATGATCGTATTCCAGTACGGCACCGAACTCGCCTACCCGCTCGAAACCCTTGTTCAAATTTGCGAGGAAGTCCCGAACGTAAAAGCGATAAAAGACTGGTCGCCGCCTCAGGTGCACGACCAACATATTAAGACGCTGCACGGGCTATCGCGGCCCATCAAAGTTCTATCCACTAACTCGGCGTGGCTGATGTCTTCGCTTGTGATGGGCGCCGATGGGCTTCTTTCAGGCGCTGGTTCGGTGATTGCCGACCTTCAGGTGGCGTTGTTCCGATCGGTGCAGGCAAAGGATCTTACAACAGCGCAAAAACTTGCAGATCGTATCTACCACACGACACAGGTCTTCTACTGTAATCCCTTTGGCGACATGCATAATAGAATGAAGGAAGCCTTGGTTCTGCTGGGTCGTCTAAAAAACCCTGCAGTTGTGCGGCCACCGCTGATGAAGCTACCCGAAACGGAGATTGAGCGTATAGCAGAAGCAATGAACTCGGCGGGTATCAAATGCGAAGGTGCAGAGGAAATTCTTCCTACGGTACTTGCCGCTGAATAACTCAGCTTCCGAGAAATTCCGCCATCCACCGCTTGTAGTGATCGGCGTGGGTGACCGACTGCATAAATTCGGGCGTATTCTTTTCTATAGATTTACCGGCACGCAACGCGGTGAGCGTCTCATAAGTTGCCCGAACCGACGCCATGAAGGGATGATGTCCTTGCAGGCTAATCCGCACACCATGCCGCGAAAGGAATTCGCGATCGCCAAGGACCCCGGTACCATCCCCCCCGAGAAAAACAGGTATATCGAGCGCCGCATCGATGGTTTGAATCTGGTCTTTGTCGGTTACACCGGTAAAGAACATCGCATCGATGCCAACTGACTGGTAAGCCTGCCCACGCTCAATGGCATCGTCCAGCCCATTAATGGATGCAGCGCTTGTTCGACCGGCAACGACCAGCGAAGGATCTTGTCTTCCGGACAGGGCTGCTTTCATTTTGCCAATACCTTCCTCGATCCCCAGTATTCGGGTGGACCCAACAGTGCCGAATGGTTGCGGTAGATTTGTGTCCTCGATTGTCAAACCGGCCACGCCAGCGGTCTCCAGTTCTTCTACCGTCCGTCGAACATTCAGCGCGTTACCGTAGCCGTGATCGGCATCGACCAGCAGCGGAAGGTTTCCCGCACGGTTTATACGGTATGCCTGATCTGCGAGCTCGGAAAGAGTGAGGACGATCAGGTCGGGCGCGCCAAGAACCTCGAGCGAAGCGACGGAACCCGCAAACATCCCTATTTCGAATCCGATATCCTCTGCGATCCGAGCGGAAATTGGATCAAAAACGGAACCAGGGTGATAACAAACATCCGCCTCAAGTAGGCTACGGAATTTCTCCCGTCGAGGTGTCCAATACATCGCGGCTCTCCAACTCTTCGTGTTCGGCATTGCTGCCATGACAGCCAACTGCAATCAACCCATTGGCAGCTATTTGCTTGTTGCAAAAGGTAAGCGGCTGTATATCACCGGGTCATGGGGCCGGCTTAGCTCAGTTGGTAGAGCACCTGATTTGTAATCAGGGGGTCAGGGGTTCAAATCCTCTAGCCGGCACCACTTACGCAAAAGGTAATTCTTTTGATTTAGGCGGATAAAAGGAAATAGTATAGACCAGCGATAAACATCAGCGCTTTTAACAATAAAACGTTATCGAATATGCTCTTGTTTTCACAATTTTTTGGCACAAAAAGAAAATGTTAAAGAACGTAAAAACCGAATTTATCGAGCGGCTTGAGCAGAAACGTCAAGAGATACTGCCGCAGAGCCCGCCAAAATATCTAGATATTGTAGCGGATGCGGTTCATACCTCAATGAATCTCATAAGTCGCTCTGATGCTCTTTATCATGATATCGAGCATACCTGCATGGTAACCCTGTGCGGCCAAGAAATTTTTGCTGGAAAAAAAACACTGGAAGGCGAACTTGATTCCTATGACTGGCTTCACTTTACACTCGCACTCCTCTTCCACGACATAGGATATGTGCGAAATATTCTGGCCGAAGATAAGGGAGATATTCAGATGGTTAGTGCTAGTGGGGATACCCATGAACTGACGGCAGGCCAAACTGACGCATCTCTAACGCCATATCATGTTGAACGCGGCAAAATGTTCATAAATGAGAGAAATTGGCACGATGAGATCGACAAAAATTTGCTGTCTGACCTAATCAGTTTTACCCAGTTTCCTATACCTGAACGCGAGGGCGCCGGTTCAAGTGAGGAAGAAAAGTTCCTCTCATTAGCAGGCTTGGTGGGATCAGCAGATTTAATAGGACAGTTGGCCGACCCGATGTACGACGTGAAACTTCCTCGGCTATTCTACGAATTTCAAGAAACTGGGTCGGCAACTAAAATGGGCTACGACACGCCGGCAGACCTTCGCGTTGGTTATCCAGCTTTTTTTATCAACTTCGTTAGGCCGCATATAGGCGACGCTATAAATTATTTGCAGGTTACTGACGAGGGTAAGGCTTGGGTTGCAAGTTTAAATTACCACGTCTTTTCACAAAGTCACAAAGCTGAACTCGCGAAAAGCGGTATAGACCTTTTAAGTGAAATCACAAAAATCGATTCTAAAAACTATAATGTTGACGAATTTATCCGGCTAATTCTGGAAAAAATTTGTGATTACAAAGACTGGCCCATAGGGCACGCCTATGTTGTGGAGGATAAAGAAAAAGACACGTCGCTTCGCTCAATGCAAATTTGGCATATGCAGACCTCGGATGACAAATATGAACAGTTCCGGGAAATCAGCGAAGACTATGTGTTTAAAAAAGGTGAGGGTCTTCCCGGTCGGGTTTACGCCACAGGGGCAGTTCAAACAATTTTCGACGTAACCGTGGATCCTAATTTTCCTCGCGCAAAATTAGCTAATGACATTGGAGTTCGCGGGGCATTTTCTTTTCCATTGAGCGATGATACGGGCGTGAGATACGTACTAGAATTTTTTAGCCCGAACCCCGAAATGCTTGACCCCTCCGTTTTGGAATTAATGAAGCATGTCAGCAAGTACATAAGTAAGGGTTTTTTCGAAAATGCTTAATTTCACGCTAATCGCAAAGAATGAATTCGAGAAAGTACTCGCCGACTCAATTCAATACCAAAGTCCTGATGTAGCGACCGCATCCGAAATAATAAAAAGCATGGCGTTGATTTCATTTACTCAATTTGCAAAGTCGAGCAGTCTTTACTTTTCACTAAACCATGCACTTTCAACATCAGTCATCGGCTTACACATTCTCAACGCTATGCGATGTCGAAATGGCGTCATCAGGCCCGCACAAATACTAAACCTTATGGCGTCGGTACTCTTTTGCAACATCGGTATCGTCAGAGGGATTCTAGACGAGGACGAAGGTGACAAACAGAAAGTGAGCAACGACAAAGCCCGAGTGATAAACCAAAATTTTACGGACTCTTCAATGTGGGAGTACAAGTCTTTCCGAAGCACCAAATTTATTCAGGGAATTTCATTCTTAGACACAAACGTAAACCTCGAAATAGTTGGTCGCGCTATCGATTTCTCAGACTTTTTACATGCACCAACCACTGGATCCGCAGATGTTGGAGAGATAGCGAAATATGTCCGCGCCATCCAGGTTATCACCCTTATGTCAGACCAAAATTACGAACGTAAACTGGTCGAGTTCTATCTGTCGGCGGAAGAAGCCGGTCTGATCGACAAAACAATATTTAATAATTTGCCTAATTTTCGCGATAAATGGGTGCAATACTTTTGGGAACGTTTATTCCCCGATGTTGGAGAAGAGATCTTGTTATTGAGAGAAACAACTGAAGGTAGAAATATTGTCTCTCAGATGTATTCCCAGCTTTAGATAATTTGTTTCGTATCAATTCACCGCATCAAATAGAGAACGCTTTTTTGAGACCATTTAGAATTATTCTACGATAAACGCACCTAGTTCGAGCCCCAATATCGGATATACTAGCTGCTATGGAGTGGTTTCCGAAAGAGAAGCAAAAAATCGACTTCTTTTCGCTCGCGACGCGAAAGGAGAAGCATCCGTGGATGGAGAAATTCTACATCTTCGTCGGGATCACGTTTTTTTTATGGGTATTCTATCAGATATTCTTTGGGGACTGACCGCAGAGATATTATGAATGCACAAAAATCACGTACGCCGAAGAAGATGTCTGAAAAACGGCTACGGAACATCGCGATCTGGTACTGCGAACGCTACCTTGTATCAGTCGCCAAACTGACTGACTACCTGAATAAACGCCTTTACAGAGACATACGTGACGCAGATGAACGTGCGCACTTCACTGATCTAATATCGGGCATAGTTTCTGATCTATCCGTTCTTGGTTACGTGAACGACCGCGAAGCCGCATCGGCTCGACTGAGGGCGGCATTGCGGTCCGGCTATGCCAAAGAGGCTGCTATGAGCCTCGCCGCGCGCAGCGCCATGGTCGAACGAAAAACAGTTGAGACAGAACTCGGTAATGCTTTAACCCAAGTACTACCTGAACTGAAGGATGTAGATACTGATAGTTCGGAAGGCGTGGTAGAGCAGGCCATTATAGCACTCAAACGTGCACGGCGCGGTCCATTCAGATTGTCGGGACAGGACATCAAGTCGCGGCGACGGGACGCAGCTTGGCTTCAGCGCCGCGGTTTCAGGATGAACGCAATCAGAACTTCACTGGATATAGACCCACTCGATGAATAAGCCGGGTTCACACGCGACCGCCCCACCGCCAACCCCAGCCATCCGCGACACCACCCTAACTGCCGGCAAAGGGGGAGCGGGCGGTGCATATAGAGAACTAACCTACAGCAAGTCGAACCCATTGGAGATCAGGAACTCGCGAAAATTTGGTCGCTCCGTAATGGATAGCTGACGCGCGACATTTTCTGACCAAGTACATTCTTCCGATACCTGGTACCTTTCGGTATGCCACTGCCTATCGGCCGTTATCGGATGACTTGTCAGTCGCCGTCCGTCATACGCCTCCACAAGTTCATCTATATCCGCATCTTGATATCTCTGGCGATGAACAACTGCTTCCATCGGAAGGCGGGGATTCATATGGCCGTTCCCGTCCGGCCAACCGAGGGTCAACCCCGCGATGGGGCTTACACCCTGTGGAATATTGAGCACCTGGCAAAACTCCCGGATTCGGTTCCGCACCTCGCTGATCGGCGCACATCCAAGACCGACGGATTCTGCAGCCGTGATAAAGCACTGCATCGCGAGTGCTGCATCTACCGTCGCATTCAAGAACGTATCCATGTTGTTATTTGCGAATTCGTAACCGTGTTTTTGGGTCAAGTGCTTTGTCCGACGAATATCGGCACAGAACGTCATAAATACGGGACAATATTTCATGTGACCGGAATTCGGGTTCAGGTCAGCCAACTCCATACGAATATCGTAGTCGGTGGTAACGATGATCGAATATTGTTGAAGGTTCGATTTGGTGGGAGCCGACTGCGCACATGCTATCAAGGTAACGAGTAGATCTTCGGGGATCGATGCATCGGTATATCGACGGATACAACGGCGGGATAGCAAATCGCCGATGGTTTCCGGCAACTCCGATGGAACGTTTCGTTCGGTCTCGTGTCCGTACCTTCTATCTAACGGATTCTCAAAGTCTGTCATCTATCTTCCCACCTTTATCGAATTGTTACGTATTTATACTATACTGATTGACCTGTTCGGAGCCTCGCAAACATGCCGTCAAGCCGCGAAATCATTGTGTCTCATAGTTCGGACCTGCATGTAGACGACGGGTACACAAAGCGCGTCTGGCACGGAGACGGAAATGGACCTCTGGCCGCGGTAATCAATACCGCACTCGAAGTTGGTTCGGACCTTCTACTGTTGGCAGGAGACGTATTCGAACACAACCGACTAAAAGCGGACATACTAGACAGAAGCCATGCCCTTCTATCCGACGCCCCAATGCCAGTAGTCATCCTGCCGGGAAATCACGACCCCCTTACTAGAGAATCTGTATGGCATCGCGGCAAATTTGCGGAAATCAAAAAAGTTCACGTATTGGGCCTAGAATGCGACACTATAGGTTTCGAACCTTTCGGCCTTGAAATATGGGCTCGAGCCCATCGTGATTATGGGGACCTAAATCCGTTACAGGGGGCGCCCACCCGTAACGCTTTACGACATCTCATTGCCGCACATGGACATTATGTAGATGAACTCCCCTCCGGCAATTCGGCCCGAGCTGCCTGGTTACTAACGCCTGAGGCAATCGATGCGACAGGCGCCGACTATGTCGCGCTTGGTCACTGGAATGTCGCAACAGACGTTAGCACAGAGAACGTGGCAGCGCATTACTCGGGCTCACCGGACTATGCACGAACTATAAACGTCGTGACGTTTAGAGAGGGAAAGCCTCCGATCATCGAAGCGGCTTCCGTAAAAGGCCTTCCCGTCTAATTCTGCGGCGCTCAAGCAGTTACATCACTGGACTGGACGGACAACTTCAACTTTCCATGGCGATCGCATCTGCCACCATCCGCCGCATCGCGAGCCCAGGGCCATCGACTTTGATGTCAATCCAGTTTTTGGGATTATGAACGTGGCGGTCCATGTTCATCTGCTGTGCAGTAAGAATATCGACGTCTTCCTGGAAAGCACCACGTAATTCGTGGCGAAACTCTTTGTCCATATCCGGATCCTGCTGTGCAAAGTTTCTGGAATGCGCGTAGAAGTACCAAGTCGAATTTTCCGTCTCAGGAGTGATGGCGTTCAAGTTAAAAAATTCGAAGCCTTGGGCGTTCCGACCGCCGGCCTTTGGCGAAAAACCATCTGGATGATCACCCGGCTTTGCGCCACATCCAGCGGGTAGACAGCCGACCCTTACCGTGTTGAAACTGGGTACCATCGCCTCTGCATACTGCCACCGGTCGATATTGTCGGTGAACCCGCCAAAATGGGCATAAAGCGGAGCCGGCGGCGAGTCTAGGATCCAGCGGATCATCCGAACAGTGTTGTCGGTTCTTGTGGTGACAATCGGAAAATCCGGCACCGCTGATGTTCCGATATTCTTGATATGGACATAGGCCAGATGCGACAAATCAAGCAGGTTGTCGTTGAATAGTTCGTAATGGCACGGAATATGAAACGGGGGGTCACCCTTCACCACCGCCCAATCCGGATCATCCATTACTTTCCAATCCGGAAGTAGGCTTACATCCGCTTTCCCCTCATCACCCATCCAGACCCATATGTATTGGTATTTTTCTAGCACTGGCCGAGATGTTACTCGACCCTCTGGGGGCACACGCATCTGCCCCGGCACTTTGACGCAGACACCGGACGCATCAAAGGTCAAACCGTGATAACCACATTCCAGCGTGTCGCCGATAATTTTTCCTTTCGACAACGGCGCATGCCTATGGCAACAACGATCCTCCAATGCAACAACCGCACCTGTTGTGTCTCGAAACAAAACCAGTGGTTCGTTGAGGATCGTTCGGGCCAGTGGCTTCTCCGTCGAAACCTCGTGGTTCCAAGCAGCCGCGTACCACGCATTTTGTATAAAAGCTCCCATCACGGTCTCTCGGATTATTTCACCACTACAGACTATGCTGACGTCCACTCCTTCATCAAGCCAGACGATGGGCATTGGATATTGGGTGGGTACTGTTATATTGAGTGCACGCAAACTACGAGGTCAATATGCCCAATTTCTTCAGCCCAGATCTGGGCGCCGACCCGGAAAACCCTTTTGCCCGCGACGACACCGGGAAGCTAGTCCGTCGCATGTACTGGCTGGACATGGGAGACACATCAATTGTCCTCGCCTTGACACAGGGTGTCGGAGCGCCGCTAACCGCCGATCAGAAACGAGCTCACCTCACAGACATCGGCCGCGGACACCTCGTCGATCAAGTTTGCACTCAAGAAATACTACCCCCAGAGTAGATCTCACTCAGCCGCCACCTTGTGCGCGGCCTGCTGCCGATGAACATCGATCAAAACATCGGGGCTTAGCTCGTCGATCATTCCCCAGCTTCGCATCCATTCGTAGGTGCGCTGAAGCTCTTCCTCCGGAATCGGTGCAGGATCAACCATCTGAAGGCGAGAGAGCCGGAAATCATCCACAGTCAGGGTTTCTACTCCCGGGTGCTGACCCCGATGTCGGTCAATGAAATATTGCATGTATTTACGCTTGTCAGCGTTAATAAGCCGTACGGCCTTTTTTACAGCCCTGTTAAACGCAGCATAGCTATCGGCATCGATATCATCTGATGCGACCTCAGTGCCATGATACATACCCTCAATAATTATTCGGCAGTCATTTTTTTCTGCCAACGTCAGGTATGGCTCGGTCAAGGTTGTCGCCTCAACATCGCCGTTTAACAGCGCATCGTAGCGGGCGGCAGAACCATTAGGCGCGCGGCAGGTCTGTATCAGATCACGCGGCAAAAAACCCTCGAGCATTTGATAGGTGAGATAATGCGTCCCGAAATAGTAGGGCACCGCAACCTGTCGATTGCCGAGTTGCTGCGGCGAGTATACCTCCGATTCTGGCGAGACAACGATCCCCGCCCATACCATTATTGACCGACGGCCAAGCTGGCGACCTTTGGCGCCGGTATCCTGCACTCGTCGGTAGTTTCCCCATTCACAGGCGTTATACATATCCGCGCCGCCCTTCTCGAAGGCTTCGCCATGACTTCCGAACGCCGACAATCCGTCGGGTGTCGTAATTCTAGGGTCCACTTCCCTAGCGGTATTGGCCCGCTTCACCCATTCAATCTCAATCCCTTCCTCGGCAAACAACCCCTCGTCGTCAGCCACGAGTTCTGCAAGCCCTTGGAACGGTGATGTGGTTTCAAGACGCATCTTCTTCATGGTTTTCTCCTTTACTGCCCGGACTGGTTCGCTAATGACTGTTCATCTTGCCACTCTGCGGCGGTCCTGCCAACGGCCTCACATTATGCCGAATTCAACGCGTATTGACCAAGCCGCGCCGTCCGGCGAAGCTTGCACAAAGATCGAACTCCTGAAGGAAACAAGATGACCGAGGCCTACATTCCCTACGGCGGATACTGGTCCACTCCATACGCGAAGTGGCAGGGAACCCTTAGCCACCTGAACAGCATTGAGTTGGCTGCGCATGTAACAAAAGATGAACTCGCTCACCGTAATATAGACCCGGAAAGTTTCGACATGGCGGTGCTTGGATTTACCGTACCCCAGCACAAGTCATTTTACGGGGCTCCGTGGATGACGGGTATGATGGGCGCCGACAAGGTAACCGGTCCAACGATCTCTCAGGCCTGCGCTACCTCGGTGCGTTGCCTCAAGAGTTCAGCTATGGAAATAGGTGAAGCGACCAAATCGGTCCTCGTCGTAACCACTGACCGGACCTCGAATGGTCCAAATGTCTTTTATCCTAACCCTCTGGGACCTGGTGGAACGGGTATATCAGAAAACTGGGTACTCGACAGTTTCGGATATGACCCATACGCCAAGGTTGCGATGGTGGATACGGCGGAAAACGTCGCTCGCAAGTGGCAAATTACCACCGAGGAACAACATGACGTCGTTGCACAGCGTTATGAACAGTATTGTGATGCCACTGCCGACGACAATTCGTTTCATAAACGCTTCATGCGCCTTCCGTTCTCGGTACCAGACCAAAAATATCGGAAAACTGTCGCCACTATGACGGGTGATGAGGGCATCTTTAAGACAACCCGCGAGGGGCTAAATGAACTGAAACCCGTTATGAAGAACGGAAGCGTGACATTCGCCAGTCAAACGCACCCGGCAGACGGGAATACGTCGATGATCATGGCAACCCGTGATATGGCATCGTCGATGTCAGCAAATCCCAATATTGAGATCCTTCTTTCGGGGTTTGGCCAAGCCCGAACCGACAAAGCATTCATGCCTCACGCACCCGTTACAGCATCCGAGCGGGCTCTCCAAGACGCTGATATCTCACTCGACGATATTAGCGCTGTGAAGACCCATAACCCCTTTGCAGTAAATGACATCGTTTTCTGCCGGGAAACTGGGTACGACATTACAAAGATGAATAATTACGGCTGTTCATTAATCTGGGGGCACCCTCAAGGCCCAACTGGGTTACGCGCAATCTGCGAACTGATCGAAGAGTTGGTCATAATTGGCGGCGGCTACGGCCTTTTCAATGGTTGCGCAGCCGGCGACAGTTCGATGGCAGCAATTATCGAAGTACGGGACGCGACATGACCCTTAAGCCGGATACGACAAATAACGTTATAGGTCGAATAGTCATTGTTACCGGCGGGGGTACTGGAATCGGCCGCAGTTACGCCAAACACTTCGCCGCCAATGGTGCGATCCCAATCATTGCCGAAATCGATATCGAGGCCGGCGAAAACGTCGCAAGGGAAATTGAGTCGGATGGCGGTCAAGCGATGGCCATCCAGACCGATGTTTCGGACGAAGACTCCGTCGCTGCGATGATTGCTGGAGTGATGAAGAAGTTCGACCGGATAGATGTCCTAATCAACAATGCCGCGATTTTCTCCACGGTGAGGCGCTCCCGTTTCGAAGATATTTCACGCGACGACTGGACAAAAATGCTCGACGTAAACGTCATCGGTTCATGGATGTGTGCAAAACTCGCCGTACCGCACATGGAGAACGGCGGCTATGGAAGGATCATTAACATCTCCTCTTCTACGGTGCCGGTGGGTCTACCGCTCTTGATGCACTATGTTACGTCGAAGGCTGCCATCGTGGGTATGACCCGCTGCATGGCTTCTGAATTAGGGGAGCGTGGCATTACCTGTAATGCAATTTTACCGGGGATGACTGATTCAGAGGTCGAATATATTGGTCGAACCGAAGAAAGTCTTAACGGCGTGATGTCAATGCAAAAGATTAAACGGTTTGAACAAACCGACGATCTCGTTGGCATAGTGTTATTCATCGCATCTCCGGCTAGCGGTTTTATGACTGGACAGTCGATTATCGTCGACGGGGGCATGGCTTACAGCTAATGAAAGCGCTGGTTCTTAACGGCCCAGGCCACCCTTTTTCGCTTGAAACTATCCCAGACCCGATCCCTGAATCAGGCGAGGCCGTTGTTAAAGTAATCACCTGCGGCGCCGGCCTCACCATCCAGCACGTAAAGGCGGGTCGCGCTAAGGTCGATTACCCTAGGATTATCGGTCATGAGATCACAGGGATCATCGAGGCGGTCGGAGAGGATGTGAGCAATGTCTTAATCGGGGATCCCGTGACCGCCTATTTCTATCTGACCTGCGGAAACTGCAAATGGTGCCGGCTAGACCGGGAAATGCTATGCGAGAACTTCGGTGGTTACATTGGTCGCGCATGCGACGGTGGGTATGCGGAGTTTATGAAGCTACCGGCCCACAATTTTCTGAAACTGCCTGAGGAACTCGCATGGAAGTCGTATCCGGCCGAAGCGGGCGTGATAACAGATGCGATTGCGACGCCTTTGAAGGTTGTTCGTCATGCCAACATTCAGGCGGGAGAAACCGTTGCGGTATTTGGCGCTGGCGGGGGATTGGGGATCCATATGCTTATGCTGGCGAAGTGGGCACACGCTTCAGTTATTGCCGTCGATATTGCCGGAGAGAAATTTGACGCCTGCCGTCGTGCTGGCGCGGATGAATGCATCAATCCCCGCGAGGGGCACGCTTTGGAAGCATTAAAGGATCTCAGTAGAGGAGGTATCGATGTTGCGATCGATTTTGTTTCGTCGCAGGAAACACTGGAAACCGCTGTGCAGTGTCTCGGACGCGGGGGTCGGATGGTAACCTTGGGCGGATCCGGCGTTTCGTTCAGCGCACATGCCCCGACTATGCTGGAGAAGGAGTTGGTTCTAATGGGCTGCCGCTACGCAACCCGTAAGGAAGTAATTAAGGCTCTGGATCTGTGCGCCCGTGGCGACTTCTGGCCTCTTGTAACGGAAACTACGAATATGGCCGGTGCGGAAGCACTCCATGAACGGATCGAACAGGGTCTTATCACGGGCCGTGCAGCCATTCTGATGAATGACATTTAAACGTAATTACTGGATCTACTTCGCCACGTGCTTGCCCGCGGTCCAGCCTTGATCGCCGATGGCTTTTTCGGCAAATGCCGTCGGTCCTTTTTCTAATGGCGTGGACAATGTGTCGTTCCACCGGTTAAAGAATCCATAGAGACCAATGATCGAGAGAAGTTCGACGATCTGATATTCGGAGTAGTGCTCCTTGAGAGCGTCAAAATCCTTGTCGGTTACCATGTTCGGAACCGACGAGGCGGCCTGTGCAAAACGCAACGCTGCACGTTCCGCCTCGGTAAACAGGTCACTGGACTCGAAATCCCAAATCGCGGCGATCTTTGCCGACTCCTCGCCGGAATGGTTCGCCGCACCCGCAGAATGGGCGACACAATACATGCACCCAGCCGCCAAACTCGACGCGTTACCAACGAGATATAAAAGCCCGGGGGACAACGACTCTTCCGTCCGGTGCATGATCGCCTTATACAATTCGTTGATGCCAGCCAGTAGTTCAGGTTTACGTGCCATAATTCGTTGTGAGTTCGGTAAAAAACCCAGCCGTTCGATTGTCGGTCTTAAGAGTTCGATGGAATCGCCCATTTCTTCATCGGTAAGAGGCTCAATCCGTGTCATTAGCAGTTTACTCCGCGGCTTCAGTGTTTACATGCTTGCCAACATCCCAGCCGTTATCGGCCAAATATTGTTCGGCGAACTCGATGGGTTCAGCCTCGAGTGGCGTCGCTAGGGTATCGTTCCAGCGGTTCAGAAACCCAAACATCGACACCACTGAAACGATCTCAACAATCTGGTACTCGGTGAAGTGCTTACGCAGACCCTCAAAATCCTCTTCAGTTACCATGTTGGGGACCGACGAGGCCGCCTGTGCAAAACGCAATGCTGCACGTTCATCCTCGGTAAACAAATCACTCGTCTCGAACATAAAAATTGCCGCAACCTTATCTCCTTCAACGCCGCGAAGATTTGATGCCCCCGCAGTGTGGGCTTGGCAGTAATTACAACCAGCTGCCAGACTTGATGCGTTCGCGATCATATATTTCAGATCGGGGGGGATCGATTTATCGGTTTGTAGCATCACGGCTTTTCCTAGTTCGTTATAGGCAACGACGAGCTCGGGCTTGTGGGCCATAATCCGCTGCGAGTTTGGAACGAAGCCAAGCCGTTCCTTTGTAGGAGCCATAATGTCGCTATACGTTTCAAGTTCTTCATCACTCATCATTCTGACGCGGCTCATAGGCTCTCTCCCAATTGATTATCAGTTAGCTAACGGAAATTCCGCGGCGAGGAAAACACCTAAGCCGTTCATAGAAATACGTTTACTCTGTCCCCTTACCACGCTCGTTTGCAAGCTCCAAAAGCTCGGAGCGGTACTCATGCGCTCGTTCCGAATAGTTCTCAACTGACCAGTCGAAACCAGCGATTTCATCATCAGAAAGGTCTCGCATCGGTTTGGCGGGTCGACCGGCCCACAGCTCACCTCTCTTTATAGTCTTTCCGGGTGTGAGCATCGCGCCACCAGCCAACATGCCGTGTGTTTCGATAGTGCACCTATCAAGAACGATCGATCCCATGCCGATAAAGGCATTATCCTCAATATTACAGGCATGCAGCAACGCCATATGGCCAATCGTTATATCGCTCCCAATGTAAGTACCCTGATACTTCGAATGCACGTGAATGACAGTACCGTCTTGGATATTCACCCGTTCGCCAATGTGTACAGGATTGTCGTCGCCCCGGATGACGGTATTGAACCAGACTGATGAGCCAGAACCGATTTCCACATCACCGATCACTATAGCGCCTGGGGCGATGAAAACATCGTCGGCTATCTTTGGCCACTTGCCTTTATAAGGCAGGATATTGCCCTGGATCGGGGCCATGAATGTCTTCCCCCGGTCAGTCGAGCCCAGATGTTTCATCAAGGCCGAGCATCAGGTTGAGGCATTGGACCGCCTGTCCAGCCGCGCCTTTTCCAAGATTGTCTAGTTGTGCGGCCAAGATCACCTGTTTGGTTTCCTCATTACCGAACACGAAAAGCCTAAGCCGGTTTGTACCGTTAAGCTCCTCCGCATCCAACAGTGCGACCCGATCCGATGTTTCCTTTTCGGTCGCCACCGAAACAAAGGTGCAACCCTTATACCATGCCTGAAGAATCTCCCGAATCTCACCTATTGAAGGCAGCGACGGGAGGCTCCAGAGCTGCAGAGGGACCTGCACCAGCATCCCCTGGCGAAATCGGGCGACACTGGGACTAAAGAGCGGCGGATGCTCCAGCACCGAGTATTTTTGTATCTCCGGTACATGCTTGTGAGCCAGCGCTAGCCCGTATCCAAACCAGGTATTGTCGAGGGCGTCGTCCTCTTCGGTGTTCTCCATTCGAGAGATTAGCGGCTTGCCGCCGCCGGAATACCCCGAAACCGCATTAATCGTGATCGGAAAATTCACCGGGACAATGCCTGTATCAACCATTGGACGGGTTAACGCGATGGCGGCGGTTGAATAGCAACCCGGATTAGTGGTGCGCACGGCCCCTCGAACCTTGTCGGCATGTTCGGGCGTCATCTCCGGAAAACCGTACACCCAACCCTCTGACACCCGGTGAGCGGTCGAAGCGTCGATCACCCGAGTATTTTCACCCTCGATCATCGATACGGCGTCACGCGCGGCATCGTCCGGTAAGCACAAAATGGTGACATCAGCATCGTTCAACGCTTCTCGCCGAGAATTTATATCCTTCCGCTTGTCCGCGGCAAGGTGGATCAGTTCAAACTCCGGTCGGCCTTCCAGCCGATCACGAAGTGCTAGCCCGGTGGTTCCCTCTTCTCCGTCTATGAAAACAGCAAATGTCATTAAACTCTCATTAAACCCCGCACGGATCCGCTTCAACCCGCAAATTGGATGTGACCAATGCTTTCACCATTTAGGTGAAAAATCGCAACTTTACAGGGCCCCGGCGAGTGTCAGACGTTGCGCCACTTCCACTATCAATATTTGGTGTATGTCGCAACAAATGACGGTCTCTGGACAAGAAACTAACGACATACGTATCATTGGATAAGGACACGACAAAACAGAGACTTCAAGAAATATATAAAATAACCACGCCCTCCATCGGGTGAATAAAGCTGAAATCCCGCCAGCCAAGTTCCATCAAAAGTACTCGAAACCGCTCAAAAAAAAGAATTAGCAGCCGATATCTAACTTAGCGCGGTCCCTACCTAAATTGAAAAAAAAGGCGTCCCATCGAAGGACGCCCAAAGTAACCACATATGGCTGTCCCAGCCTTATCGCTTTGAGAACTGGAAGGACCGACGTGCCTTGCGCCTACCGTATTTCTTACGTTCCACCGCACGCGAGTCACGGGTCAAGAAGCCGCCCTGCTTGAGCGTCGGCCGTAGGTCAGGCTCAAAGTAGGTCAGCGCTTTGGAAATACCGTGGCGGACCGCCCCGGCTTGCCCAGACAACCCGCCACCGGACACCGTGCACCAGACGTCATACTGGGTCGTTCGATCGACCGCCGACATCGGCTGACCAATAATCATCTGCAACACTGGGCGCGCAAAATAATCCGGCCCATCCTTACCATTTACCGTAAGCCGGCCGATGCCGGGTTTGATCCACACACGGGCGACGGCATTCTTGCGCTTACCGGTCGCGTAGGCCCGGCCATGTGAATCTAGTTTTTGTTCCATCCTTACGGCCGAAGGTTCTGGCGTGACGGTTGGCGGTGCAGACGGGGTTTCTTCAAGGCCCGCTGAGGTATTTTCCTCTGGGGGCGCAGGCACCGTCTCTTCGGCATTAGCTGCCTCGGCCTGTGCTTCTTTTAGTGCTTCACCCAGCGCGCCACCGGCATTTTCTTCCTGATCCGCCATACTCACGCGCTCCTTTTATTCTTGGAATTCATCGATGCAACATCCAATACTTCTGGGTTTTGGGCATCATGACCATGCTCCGCTCCGGCATAAACGCGCAGTTTGGTCAGCTGATGACGACCTAACTTGGTCTTCGGAAGCATACGTTCTACTGCCTTCATCACGATCCGGTCCGCCTTGCCGTCAGCAATTAGTTTTTCGGGGGTAACGGATTTTACGCCACCAGGATAACCTGTATGGCGATAATAGACTTTGTCGGTCACCTTTTTGCCAGTCATCGCTATCTTAGCAGCGTTGACGACGATAACACCGTCACCGCAATCTACATGTGGGGTGAAAATAGATTTGTGCTTTCCGCGGAGAATTTTCGCGCATATTGACGCCATACGGCCAAGTACCAGATCTTCAGCATCTATAAGATACCACTTTGTATCAATATCTGCTGCTCTGGCGGAAATAGTTTTCATGACAATCATTCCGAAGTGAATAGCGCCGAAAAGAAAAGCGCGACAGCCGTGGAATATTACAGTTCACTTAGACGTGTCAACGTATTTGAGTACCAAAAAGAACATAATAATCAACTAGGTACTTAATTGGTATTATAATACCCCAATCGTAGGAATTCTAAAGCGACAGGTGGTTACTTACGAAAGTTTCGCATTGAAAATTGGCAGTAGTTGGTCGGAAACAAGTAATTACGCTTTAGTTAAACTTACCCCTTCATGTAAAATCTATCGGGCAATACTGGCTGGGCCAGCCAGAATTGACGCAAAACCTCAGGTAAACGAGACGCTGGGAGAATACCTAAATATTGTTTACTACTTAATCTCAAAGCATTAGCACTCAGGACCAAAATGGATATAGAGACAAACGACAATATACTTGTCCGATCTGATGGCGATGGCATCGCTACCCTGACCCTAAACCGGCCGGACGCCCGAAACGCCTTGTCAACAGGTCTAATGTCGGCGCTCCAACTGGAGGTCGACCAGATCGCAACCGACCCAAATGTCCGCGTCGTCGTGATCGCCGCTAACGGTCTTGCGTTTTGCGCCGGCCACGACCTCCGCGAGTTACGCACGGCCCCGAAGCGCGAGGCTTATGAGGCCCTGTTCGAGCAGTGCTCCCATCTAATGCTTTCGATTAACCGTCTCCCACAACCCGTAGTTGCAAAGGTCCAAGCAACGGCAACAGCTGCAGGCTGCCAGCTAGTTGCGACATGCGATCTGGCGGTCGCCGCAGAAACCGCCAAATTCGCCACGCCGGGAGTCAATATCGGACTGTTCTGCTCTACCCCAATGGTCGCTGTGAGCCGCAACATCGGACGCAAACGCGTCATGGAGATGCTGCTGACCGGCGATATGCTGGATGCGAAAACCGCCGAGACAGCCGGGCTGATCAATACCTCCTGCCCGGCCGACGAGCTAGCTGATGTCGTCAACAACTTATGCAAGACAATTTCCTCCAAGTCGGCACTAACCCTAAAAATTGGCAAGGAGGCCTTTTATCGTCAGTTGGATATGCCACTGGAGGACGCATACGCCTATGCCAGCGAAGTGATGGTCACCAACATGATGGCGCGTGATGCAGAGGAAGGAATAGATGCCTTCCTTGAAAAGCGCGATGCCGAATGGCGAGGAGAATAACCGGTTGACCAACATCAAATATACCGACGCACTAATCCGCCAAATTCTCAATAAAACTTCGACCATCGCTATGGTCGGCGCATCGGCCAACTGGGTGCGACCCAGCAATTTTGCCATGAAGTATCTGCAACAGAAGGGGTATCGCGTCATCCCGGTAAACCCCATAAGCGCCGGAACCGAAATCCATGGTGAACTATGTTACTCGGACCTTGCAGACATTTCCGAACCTATCGATATGGTTGATATATTTCGCCGTTCCGAGGACGCGGGCAGTATCGTAGACCAGGCAATCAGACTGAAACCAGAAATCGGAATTCAGTTCATCTGGATGCAGTTGGGTGTGATCGACAGCGATGCCGCGGAGCGGGCTGAATCTGCAGGTCTGACGGTAATTATGGATCGGTGTCCCAAGATCGAATTCGGACGGCTCAATTACGAACTTTCTTGGTCAGGAATTAATTCTGGAGTTATTTCCTCCAAACGCCCAAAACTTGCTCGGTAGACCCTTTAAATGTTTGATTCAAAAGAAAAAAATGAATTTGGATTTGAGACGCGCGCTATCCACGCGGGAGCCGCGCCAGACGCGGTGACGGGTGCCCGTAATACGCCGATTCATCACTCCACGTCTTATGTGTTCGACGATGTCGAGCACGCCGCTTCGCTATTTAACCTTCAGACCTTCGGCTTTATTTATTCGCGACTGACGAACCCGACTGTGGCCGTACTCGAAGAGCGAATAGCCAATCTAGAAGGCGGCCGCGCTGCCTGCGCCGCGAGTTCCGGTCATGCGGCCCAGTTTCTGGCGTTTTTCTCTTTGCTCGAACCCGGCGATCACTTCGTAGCATCACGCAATCTCTACGGAGGCTCAATTACCCAGTTCGGAGTGACATTCAAGAAACTCGGATGGCATTGCGATTTCGCTGATCCACTAACCCCAGAAACCTTTCGCTCAACTCTAAAAGAGAATTCCAAAGCAATATTCATCGAATCCGTCTCGAACCCATCGAGCGTGATCGGCGACATTGAGGCCATTTCCAATATTGCTCAAGAAGCAGGCATCCCACTGATTGTCGACAATACCATGGCAACGCCATATCTTTTCAACCCGATAGATCATGGCGCCGATATCGTACTCCATTCAACTACCAAGTATTTGAACGGACACGGTAATTCGATGGGAGGCGTAATAGTAGAGTCAGGTAAATTTGACTGGGCGCAAAATGACAAGTTTCCATCCATGACAAAGCCCGACGAAGCCTATCACGGAATAAATTTCTATGAGACCTTCGGCGATTTCGGTTTCACTATGCGTGTGCGGACCGTCGCACTCCGTGACTTCGGCCCCGCACTGTCTCCGACAAATGCCTTTATGACCCTTACCGGCATCGAGACCCTCCCGCTTCGAATGGATCGGCACGTCGCCAATGCCGAGGCCGTCGCAAGTTGGCTTGAAGATCACCCCGCTGTCTCTTGGGTGTCCTATGCTGGGCTTCGTTCGAGCCCATCATTTAAAAATAACAAGAATTACTTCCTTAATGGTTGTGGTTCTGTATTTACGTTTGGCGTGAAAGGTGGTTTTGATGCGGGTACGCGCTTGGTTGAGGGCTGCACCCTGATTTCCCATCTCGCAAATGTCGGAGACACTCGCAGCCTGATACTACACCCTGCATCCACGACACACCGGCAACTAACAGAAGACCAGCAGGAAGCTGCCGGAGCAGGAGCCGACGTTGTGCGCCTTTCAGTGGGGATAGAGACCGTCGACGATATTATCGCCGATCTGGATCAAGCCCTTAAGGGCGTATAACACTGCGTTTTTAGCCATTAACACCCTTAAGCGGCGGGGCCTGATAACGGTTCTTCCACTCTTTTGGTCGAAGCACCTCGTTCACCAACTCCTGGCAAAAACGTCGCAAAACAGATTATAACACCTGCAAGGATTCCCATTCCGATAAACACCCACCAGAAACCACCGGTTGAATCATAAATAGCGCCGGTGAGGGGAATAGCGACCGAGCTGATTCCCAGTCCAAGCACAAATTTAGCGCCATAGGCGCTCGCCCGCCAGTCTGCCGGGCAGTACTGGGCAACTAGGCTGTTTTCGGTTGGTAACGACGCCTTGATGAGAAACATTACCGCACCCGCAGCACCTACCAAGGGCAAACCCGAGAGGCTGCCCGCCAGCAGCGCAACCGGGATCATCACGACATAAATCATCGGATAGACTAGCGTCAGCCGGTAGCGATCCGCGAGCCAACCCCCGGCGAGCTGCCCAATCGCACCAATCGCGAGCGCTAGCGATGCCAGCCCGCCGGCACCAATCAAACCCGCCCACTCGGATATGTCGGGTGCGCCCACAGCAAAAATTTTCGGCATTCCCACGGTCGTTGCTTGTGCCAATAGCCCCACGCACAATGCGGTTACAGCTAGGATAGAAAGACCTAGTATAGCCCTGGCACGGGGTATTGCGGCATCAACCGACGGCTGTTTTTCAGACTGTCCCCCGGACATATTTCTCATAAAAAAAAGGAATAAAAATCCTGTTAGCAGGATGACGGACCCAGGCACTATAAATGCATACCGCCAGCCGAAACCCGCCGTCAGCAAACCAGCGAGCAACGGAGTGGCCGCGATCCCCGCGGTTCCAAAGACGCCGTTGACCCCCAGTGCTTTGCCGCGCGCTTTTGCGTTCGCCACAACCCAAGCCGTACCAACGGGATGATAGATTGAGGAAAAAAGGCCAATTACTCCCAATGCAACCGCAATGCCTAGAGGACCAGACACAAACCCGGCAGCAATACCCGAGGCCCCAGTACCGATAAAAAACACCGCCAACATTCCCGGGGAACTCCATTTGTCACCCAACCAGCCAGCTGGTAATGCGGCTACGCCGTACAGCACAAAACCCACAAACGACAAAGACAGAAGCTCACCAAATGGTCGATTAAAGGCTGCTTCTAACGCGATGACGACGGTCGGATATACCAGCATCATCATATGACTATAGAAATGCGCGATATTGGCGAACAACAGAGAGGTAGCTGCACTGCCGCTTATAGGGTGAGGAGGGCTGTCTTTCATTCCGCAGTTCCAATGGGTTCTTGCCACTCTAACGCCGGGGGATCAATCTCGCACGGGGAATTTGTTCGTTAAATTCGATATATTTTGGGAATTTAATAACCGAAAGGCATACGTACTATTCCGCCGGAGGACATTCGTATATGCACAGGCTAAATCATGCACGACAACTGATCGACAATCTCTCGGCAAACCGCCGCTTATCATGGACGAAATTAGCTGAACTCGGGTTTTCGAACAGGCCAACGTCTTACGCACGAGGAGACGTTAAGGCGCTAAGAGACCGGCCACCACACAAAAGTAGCAATGCTACAGGTCGACCTCCTCTACTACCCATTCCAGAAAGGAAGTATTGCCACCCTCTATAGGAAACGCCGCAATACAAGGGCAATCATAGGAATGTAGGTTAATGACCCTTTCAGTCAGTGCATCAACCCGTTCCGAAGTTGTTTTGGCAAGTAGGACCGTCTCATCGCCTTCCCGTATATCACCGTCCCAGCGAAAAATTGACGTGACCGGAGCCAGTATGTTCGCGCAGGCAGCTAACCGTTCCTCTACCAGCGCACGCGCGATCGTGTGAGCCTCCTGAGGAGTTTCGGTCGTGATATAAATTAGTCTGGCATCGGTGTTCATTTTCTATTTTTCCGTGTTCATTATTGTGGGCGCAGGTTTCGCGGTGGCAAATGCCGGCAGTCTTGCGCAGCATACTTACCGCGAACTAGTATTTTAGAATCAGGTTCCAAGAGGAGACTACACCATGACCCCTAGTCCTGAACTACAAAGACTTATCGATATTTCCGCACCGCTCTGGGCCGGCGAGGCTGAGGTTGTCAGGACGTATTGGACCTCGCCAGTTCGCACACTAAACACAGATCTCTTGTGGATCCGCCGTCAGTGTTCCAAGGAATTCAACGGATCGGGCATTGGTGAATATAAGAACATGGGTGTGTTCATGGGACCACTAACGGAACTCCAACAAATTTTTCCGAAAATTGATACTGGTGAACATGACAGCGTATCGCGACATTACGTGTTAGAGCTCATGGACACGTTAAAAGATGAGTACGAGCATTTTTGCCTATTTTCAGATGTTTATGATCGGATCAAACCCTCAGATACACCTACGATGAACCCCCACGAGCTGGAAACTTGGAACGAAGACGTAAAGTTAACTGAACTACGTCACAAAAATATCGCCGAATACGGAAAGCTGGGCGTGAGAGCAAGCCGGTTCACAGAGGGCGGATATTGTACGCTCTTCCGAGAAGGTATGTCCGCCGCAGATATCGGCGGGGAGTTCGATACAGCAAACAAACTGATTGCGGCCGCCTGCAAGAGAATTTTCGAAGACGAATTCGGCCATATGCTCGAAGGCATCTCGGGCCTCGACCGAGAGGGATGGACATCAGATGAGTTTGAGTTGATGGAAAACCTAGTCCTTGGACAGCTCAAACATCGCATCCGTATGCGCAACGCAGAATTCAGCTTCCCGCTATCCGAAGACCGTGTCGCAAAGATTTTCGAAGGGGAAATTGAGCCGGAGCCATTCGATTACGCAGCGGCCGAAGCTCACCTGATGTCACACGCGCCGATATAACCCAGGAGGGGTCGCCGGCTAACCGCGCACTGCTTTTGTGTGTCGATAGTCTCAAGCGCGCGGCTAGCGGCGAAACACCACTTATCGCCCGCCCAAACCTGAAGGCTCCATAATTCCCTCTCCGCTCTTTCCTAACGGCACACAAACGCTATTATAACTGCAATTCGATGTCGTCAAGGCACGGAAAAGTTTGAGCACGTATAAAGGCTTTCACAATGGGTCGTAGTATTGCGGTAGTCGGGTCGGGACCCGGCGGGATGTATGCCGTGCAGGGTTTGCTGGACAAAAACCCCGATTGTCGAGTCGACGTAATCGAACGCCTGGCATCGCCATTCGGCCTCATCCGCGGAGGCGTAGCTCCGGATCATCAAAAGACCAAGCGCGTTTCCAAGGCATATGAACGCAGTTTATCGGACGAGCGGGTACGTTATCTCGGCAATGTCGAAGTCGGACGTGATATCAAGGTTCAGGACCTGCTAGGCATGTACGATGCCGTCATTCTTGCCTACGGCGCACCCCACGATAACCAGCTGGGTGTTAAGGGCGAGGAACTAACTAACGTATATGGATCAAACGCTTTCGTCGGGTGGTACAATGGCCACCCCGATTTTAAAGACCTCAATCCTGACCTCAACGTGGCATCCGCCGTCATCATCGGTGTTGGAAATGTCGCCCTAGACGTGGCACGTGTCCTCACCAAGACGAAGAGTGAAATGTCAATTACCGATCTTGTAGGTTATGCCGCTAAAGCGACAGAGGAATCTCCTGTAAAAGACGTTTACATGCTCGGTCGGCGCGGCCCCGTCGAAGCTGCGTTCACAAACGTCGAGCTGCGCGAAATGGGTGAGCTTGAAAACGCGTCTCCGGTAATCGACCCGGATCATTTACCGGACACAATAGCGGCGGACTATATGTCAGACCGCGACCTTCGGCTCCGTGAGAAAAACGTCGAAACAATGCGGTCATTCCTTGACGTCAGTCCTGAAGGAAAGACCAAACGTGTGCATTTCGGGTTTTTCCTATCCCCGATCGAAATTCTCGGCACAAATCGGGTCGAGGGCGTTCGATGCGAACGCACGACGGTCGATGCCAACGGCAAAGTTCAAGGTATTGGACAAATCACCGATATTCCGGCTCAACTAGTCATAACCTGTATTGGTTCGCGCGCGTTCGCAATAGATGACCTGCCCTTCAACGATGATTGGGGTATCATAAAAAACGAAGACGGTAAGGTATCTGAGCGCCTTTACGCGGTAGGCTGGTTAAAGCGTGGCGCATCGGGAACAATCGGTACCAACAAAAATGATTCTATTGAAGTTGTCGACAAACTGATCTCCGAACTAGAGGGACCCGAGCGAGATGGGTGCAGCGCGATCAACGAGTTTCTCGCCCGCCGTGGGGTGCG
>JAYYZV010000180.1:0-21514 GCA_036339975.1 Pseudomonadota bacterium
CCGGCGCTACCAGCGGGGGGTCTATGGATGCGTCGAATTTACTGAAACCGGCCCTGCAGGGTGGTACGTTGAAGTGCATCGGCTCTACCACTTATAAGGAATATCGTTCGTATTTTGAAAAGGACCGGGCTCTGGTGCGCCGGTTTCAAAAGATCGACGTCCCAGAGCCGAACGTTGAGGATGCGGTGAAAATCCTCCGCGGTCTGAAACCCTACTATGAAAAACATCACCGTGTGCGCTACACAGCTGCGGCGTTGCGCACGGCGGTGGAGCTTGCCGCTAAACACATCAACGACCGTAAGCTACCTGACAAGGCTATCGATGTGATTGACGAGGTGGGCGCAGCCCAAATGCTCGTGCCGGAAAGCCGGCGAAAGAAGCTGATCACAGTAAAGGACGTGGAGGCTGTAGTCGCAAATATTGCGCGCATCCCCCCTAAAAGTGTCTCGCGGTCCGACAAGGAGTCTATGAAAACGCTCGACACGGATCTCAAGCGTGTGGTGTTTGGTCAGGATAAGGCGATTGACGCTCTGGCCTCAGCAATCAAACTGGCGCGGGCGGGGTTGCGCGAGCCAGACAAGCCGATTGGCTCTTATTTGTTTTCTGGCCCCACTGGGGTGGGCAAAACCGAGGCTGCGCGACAGCTTTCCCATACCATGGGGATAGAACTGACGCGGTTCGACATGTCCGAATATATGGAACGCCACTCGGTCTCGCGATTGATAGGCGCCCCACCCGGCTATGTCGGCTTCGATCAGGGTGGACTACTGACTGATGCAGTGGACCAAAACCCGCATTCGGTGTTGTTGCTCGACGAGATTGAGAAGGCGCATCCGGACGTCTTCAATATACTCCTCCAGATCATGGATCACGGCCGGCTGACTGACCATAACGGGAAAAGCATAGATTTCCGAAATGTTATCCTGATTATGACCACAAATGCCGGTGCGTCTGACATGGCTAAACCCGCGATAGGGTTCGAACGATCATCTCGTGTGGGCGAGGATGACGAAGCTATCAAACGTATGTTTACGCCAGAATTTCGTAATCGCTTGGACGCTATTATACCATTTTCTAGCCTTCCGAAGGACGTGGTTATGCTGGTGGTCGACAAATTCATCATGCAGCTCGAAGCTCAGCTTGAAGATCGTAACGTTACATTCGAGCTCAACGATGTCGCGCGATCCTGGCTTTGTCGCAAGGGTTACGATGAGGCCTATGGCGCGCGTCCGCTTTCTCGGGTTATTCAGGAAAACATCAAGAAGCCGCTGGCCGATGAAATCTTGTTTGGTAAGTTGTCAAAGGGCGGAGTGGTTCAAGTTGACGTCAAGAAGGGGGAGGACGAACTTTCCTTCGTCATCCAGTCGGCGCCGCCGAAAGGACAAAAAGGCAAGGATCCCGACGGCGATCCCGACGAAGGGGCGGACAGTGAAGATGGGATCGAGAAGGAACTGGTGGACTAAGTACCGAATTCTTTCCGCTATTTCAAAGATCAAAAAGTCTTGGATCGTGGTATGGAATTTACTGGACTTAAGTAAGATCGACCGCGAGAGACCGGGCAGTCTTCCTATAGGCGACGGCGGTACCTTGAGCAAGAGTTAGGCACTTAGAACAAACTCCCGGATGGCGGCGATAGCGGCTTTCGATGCTTCAGTCTCTGGGTCGATGGTCACGAAAGTATGAGCCTGGCCGGCGAACTTTCGGATTTCGGCGTTACCACCGTTTGATCGATATAGATCGATAAATTCGTCTTGCCAGGTATGTTCGACATTTGCATCGTTGGTGCCTTGGATGATCAGCATTGGTGGTAGGTGTGTAGCCTCGCCACGCTCCAGCAGGCGGTGCGGGTTGCCATCCTCCATGTCGACTTCGTTTGCAAAATAGGCGTCGTGCGCGGCAATCAAGCGATCATTTTTGGTCTGCCGCATCAAATGGTAGCGTCGCAGTGGATCAAAAATTGGCCACCCAGCGACAAAGAAATCAAGACTACTATCTACCTCTCCCATTTCCGGCGCTTCTACAGTCCAGTCTTCTCCGTCTGGGCTTAACGCGACGAGGCCTAGTTGTTGCGCGCCACTGGAAGACGCTAGCCCGCCGATCATTGAGGCGTGAATGCCTAGGGTTCGTAGATTGGCCTTAAACCACCTGACACCCCACGACACGTCCTGTACCGGTATGGGGTAATCTGCAACGTCGGATAGGCGGAAATCGAGTGCGAAGACCCCGACACCATTAGCGGCGAGATCAACGTGTATGACCGCATTGTTCAGTCGATCCCCAGATCCCCAAGCACCACCATGTACGTCGACCAGCCATTTTCCGTTAGGTGATTGTGGACGGTATAGGCGACCCTCTAGCATGTGGCCGTCTACGCTGTGATAGCGAATATCTTCGTAGTTTGTCATGGAGCATGGCCTGAGCGCTTGAAAGGTGACAGTACTGATAGCGAGCTCATCTCGTGTTCTACACCGCGACGTTCTCGGTCCACGAAGTCGGCAACGGCCCGGCGAAAACCTTCGTCCCGTATCCAGTGCGCGCTGTATGTCGGGGAGGGCAGGTAGCCTCGGCTAATTTTATGAGGACCCTGAGCACCGGCCTCGACTTTAGAGAGGCCATTTTCAATCGCAAATTCGATGCCGCGGTAGAAGCAGGCTTCGAAATACAGCATCTTGAAGCGTTCGGAACAGCCCCAGTTGCGGCCCCATAGAGTATCCGGGCCGCGCAGATTAAGTGCACCAGCCACGTAATCACCGTCGTGGCTGGCCATGATTAGTACTATGTTTTGGGCCATGCGCTCCCGTAACATATGGAAGAACTCAATATTCAGATAGGCGTGAGCCCACTTGCGATCCACGGTGTTGAGGTAGAAATGATAGAACGCTTGCATGTGCTGCTCTGTCAGGTCGTCGCCGGTTAGGACTTCAATATCGACTGCCGCGTTGGCGGCCTTGCGTTCCCTTCGAATCATTTTTCTTTTGCGGGAATTCAGCGATGCTAAGAACCCTTCGAAGTTTTCGAAATTCTGATTATGCCAGTGGAACTGCTGTCCCCGGCGCTGTAGAAGGTCCATTTCTCCTAAAGTCTTCGATTCTTCCTCTTGCATGAATGTGATGTGCAGAGATGAAACCCCATGCTGCTTGGCGAGCTCGAGTAGCCCGGAGGTCAGCATTTGGCGGATATGGGTTTGGTCTTCGCCGTTGCGGACTAGCAGGCGCGGACCGGTGACGGGAGAGAATGGCACCGCGACCTGGAGTTTGGGATAATAGTGTCCACCAGCACGTTCATATGCATCAGCCCAACTCCAGTCGAAAACGTATTCGCCGTGGGAATGGTTCTTTAGATAACAGGGCGCGGCGCCAATCAGTCCGCCTTTTGGGTCCTCGATCACCACGTGCTGTGGCATCCAGCCGGTTTCGGCGCAGGCGGCGGACGAGTCCTCGAGCGTCTTCAAAAACCCATGTGAGACGAAGGGGTTCTCGGGCCCGGCACAATCATCCCAATTTTCCGCAGATACATCGCTCAGAGAGGACAGGATCTTTACGGTAACGGTCTCGCCGCCATCCGGCATCTATTCAATCTCGAACATCGCGTCTACCTCGACCGCCGCGCCACCAGGTAGTGACGCGACCGCCACGGCAAAACGCGCATGCTTACCAGCTTCCTCGCCCATCACGTTAATCAGCAGGTCGGATACACCATTGATGACGGCGGGCGGTTGCGTGAAGTCGGGCGGTGCGTTTACAAACCCACCCAGCTTGACTGCCTTGGCGCGATCGATATCGTCGCCAACGCATGCCTTCAACTGAGCAAGTATATTCAGCCCGCAGAGACGTGCCGCAGCATAGCCGTTCTCGATGGATAGGTCGCCACCGACCTTACCCGTCACGCTTTCATCCCCGGTGACTGAAATCTGACCCGCGATAAATACCTGATTTCCCGAACGCCGATAGGGAACGTAGTTTGCCGAAGGAACGGGAGCGAGTGGGAGGGTAATTCCCAGTTCCTCAAGACGATGGTCGATGCGTGAGTCCATTACAAATCTCCCTTATTTCAGCCGAGCCTAGCGTTCTGCAGCAAAACGATCCAGTTCCCAAAAATAACAATTAATATCAATTACTTGCGTTTTAAAAATTGGTATGTCGTATGTATGTTGATTTTGTCCAAGACTGGACGAAAACCACGGTTATGAGATAGTGTTCACTCGCCTGATAAACTGTATTGATTAACTGGACAACGCTTCTTTTAGGGGTAAGCATGACCATTGGAACCAGATTATTCACGTTTCTTAACGGTGAGCAGATGGGGAAAGATACTCAGGGTAATTCTTATTACCGTAGCAAGCGCACAACGAACTCCGCCCGCGAGAAACGCTGGGTCGTCTATAACGGTCTAGCGGAGGCGTCTCGGGTGCCGCCAGCATGGCACTCTTGGTTGCACCACACAACCAATGACATCCCGGCAGACGATGTGGGGCGGCGCTGGGAATGGCAAAAAGGGCATCAGCCGAATTTGACCGGTACGGCGGATGCCTATCGTCCGTCTGGCCACGTTCTAAAAGGTGGGCAGAGGGATGCGGCAACTGGCGATTACGAACCTTGGCAGCCATCCTGAGACGGGAGGGTTAGCAGATAGTGAGGAGACCAAGCGCTGATGCGGAATAACCTGATTGAAACAGTGATGGGCGCGGTCGT
The DNA here is from genome assembly GCA_036339975.1 of Pseudomonadota bacterium. Lineage (GTDB taxonomy): Bacteria > Pseudomonadota > Alphaproteobacteria > MPNO01 > UBA830 > UBA830. The sequence goes on from JAYYZV010000180.1 coordinate 4,692, forward strand.
GCTTGTTGTCGCGGCGCTGTTTATCGTTTTTGCCTACAACAAAGCCGAAGTAGGAAAAGTCGAGGGCTACGAGATCGTTGCCAAGTTCGACCGTGTAGATGGCATCCTCGCTGGATCGGACGTGCGGATGAGCGGTATCAAAATCGGTACGGTTACCGTCTCGGCGCTGGATCCTAAAACCTATTTCGCAAAGGTGTCGATGAATATCCGGTCTGATATCAGAATCCCGGACGATACCTCAATCGCGGTTTCGTCTGACGGGCTGCTGGGTGACAAGTTTTTGGCTCTATCTCCGGGCGGGTCAGATGAAATGTTAGGAGCAGGCGGAGAAATCACCACGACCCAAGGTTCTATTGACCTTATGTCACTTGTTGGGCAGATGATTTTTAGTCAATCCAACAAGGACGGTGATAAGGCTAGATAGTTGCGCCGTTTTTAGATCCCCCTTGGGCTGTATGCAAAACGCATGAAATGTTTGGGATCCTACGTTTTGTTATTTGTGGCCACTATCTGGCTGCATCCCGCGTTAGCCCAGACACACGTACAGCTAGAACTGCAACAACCAGCCGTGGCGGTCCTGCAAGGACTGGATAAGATCACCGCGAGGGTTTCGACAATAGATGCGCCGATAGGCGAGGGTGTCCGTTTCGGGGCGCTAGATATAACGGTACGGAAATGTCATAAGCGCCCGCCCACCGAAACCCCGGAGACGACAGTTTATATTGAAATCCGGGAACGCCGGCTGGGTGAAAGTGTGGTCGAGCTGTTTTCCGGGTGGATGTTTGCGTCCAGCCCGGCGTCGTCGTCTATGGAGCACCCGGTCTACGATGTCTGGGTCGTTGATTGCAAAAAAGTTTCCAGTTCGGATTGAAATAATTCGGTGGGGAAGATTGCGGATTGATCCAGTGCTGACGCCAATAACTGCCGGAACCCCGATCGCGGTATCTCAACGACGCCAAATTGGGATAGATGCTGGGTAACGAATTGGGTGTCGAGAAGCGTGAAGTTTCCTTTTCTCAGCCTGGCCGCCAAATGCACCAACGCTACTTTGCTGGCATCGCGCGCAATGCTGAACATACTTTCGCCGAAAAATACCCCACCTAGGGAAACGCCATACAATCCTCCGACTAGTTCGCCATCGTGCCAAGCTTCTATGGAATGTGCCCGGCCCATTTGGTTAAGCTTGGTGTAGAGAGAAACAATCTCTTCGTTGATCCAGCTTTCGTCGCGGCGCCTGCCAGAAGCGGCGCAAGCGCGGATAACATCGATAAAGGCTGTGTTGCATTCAACCTGAAACCGGTTTCTACGAACTGTACGGCGCAGCCGCCGCGGAACATGGAATTCGTCTAATGGCAATACTCCGCGCTTTTCCGGATCGATCCAGTACAGGGTCGTATCGCCACGGTTTTCTGCCATGGGAAACATACCGACAGCGTAGGCACGAAGAAGGGTTTCTGGCGTCAAACTGGTCATTGGAGGCCGGTAGAAGAAGCGGTTCAGTTGTCCACTATGTCACCCATGACAAAGCGTTCCAGCCAATGAATATCATAAGTGCCGTTTAGGAAGTCTGAATTTTCGATGATTTTTGCGTGCAGCGGGATTGTGGTTTCGATACCGCCTATCACGAATTCTTCCAGCGAGCGCCTGAGGCGCATAAGACATTCATTACGGTTTCGACCGTGTACTACGAGCTTAGCGACTAAACTATCGTAATGCGGTGGCATGTTGTAGCCCGCATAAAGGCCCGAATCCACCCGCACAGACATGCCGCCAGGGGGATGGTAATCGGTAATGCGGCCAGGTGATGGTACGAAAGTTTCCGGATGCTCCGCCGTAATTCTACATTCGATCGCGTGGCCCTCGAAGCTAATTTCTTTCTGGTCGAAAGACAGCGGTAAACCCGCCGCGACGCGGATTTGTTCGCGGACCATGTCGATCCCGGTGATCATCTCTGTAACTGGATGTTCGACTTGCAGCCTTGTATTCATCTCGATGAAGTAAAATTCGCCGTCCTGGTATAGGAACTCTATGGTGCCAGCGTTACGGTACCCGATGCGGCGCACGGCATCCGCAGCAATTTTGCCGATTTTTTCTCGTTCGGCGTCGTTCAGAGCGGGTGAGCGTGCCTCTTCCAGAACTTTCTGATGGCGTCGCTGCAGAGAGCAATCGCGCTCTCCTAGGTGCACTGCGTGGCCCTGACCATCTGCAAAAACTTGGACCTCGATATGACGAGGCTTTTCCAAAAATTTTTCCATATAGACTGTATCGTTTTGGAAACTGGCTTTTGCTTCGGTCCTTGCCATCCGATAAGCGCCCTCGACCTCTTCGGCGCTGCGAACAATTTGCATACCGCGTCCGCCGCCACCGCCTGCTGCCTTGATTAACACCGGATAGCCAATTTCTTCTGCTGTTTTGCGCGCGTCTGCTACGGTTTGAAGTGCGCCTAAAGATCCGGGCACCACAGGAACACCATTTTCCGCTACCGCTACCTTTGCCGCAACCTTATCGCCCATCAGTGTGATATGTTCGGCAGACGGGCCGATGAATGTGAACCCATGTTCCTCCAAAATGGATGCGAAACTTGCTTCCTCTGACAGAAACCCATAACCGGGGTGGACAGCTTCGGCGCCAGTAATGGTAGCGGCGGAGACGATCGCGGGTATACTCAAATAACTATCTTTCGCTGGCGCCGGCCCAAGGCAGACACTTTCATCTGCTAAACGAACATGCATGGCATCGGCATCCGCAGTCGAATGCACGGCGACAGTAGATATGCCCATTTCCTTACAGGCTCGATGAATACGCAGCGCGATTTCGCCGCGGTTTGCTATTAGGATTTTCTCGAACATCGCTTTGCCTGTCCGGACCCGAAATTTACGCTACTCGACCAGCAAAAGTTCCTCGCCGAACTCGACAGGTGTCGAATCCCCAACGAGTATCTGAACCACTTTGCCGCTTACCGTCGCGCGAACCGGATTATAGGTTTTCATTGCCTCTATCAGCATCACAGTCTGCCCTTCGGAAATGATATCTCCTACTTGGATAAACGGCTCTGCCCCCGGTTCAGGAGATAGGAAGATGGTTCCCACCATCGGTGAAACTATATGGGTGCCTTTCTGGTGTTCTGTCGCGGTTCCAGTATTTGTGGCCGCTGTGGAAGTGGCCGGTGTTTCGCTAATGGTGTCTGCGGGCGAGGCACTGACGACAGGCCGAGCCACGCGGATACGTTTTCCGCTGCTTTCAAATTCAATTTCGGTTAACCCGGTCTCGCCAAGTAGCTCGGCGAGCTTTTTGACGAGCTCCGGATCTATATCGAATTTGTTCGCCATCAGTTTCCCTTTTTGGCGCCTGTCAGATTCATCATTGCGTCGATCGCTAAAACATAACCATGCGGGCCAAATCCCGAAATGATACCCACCGCGCCCAAGGATATATAAGAATTCTGACGAAAACTTTCCCGTCGCAAGATGTTGGAGATATGTATCTCCACGACGGGTAGTTCCGTCAAGACGAGTGCGTCGAGAATGGCGATAGATGTATGTGTAAAAGCCGCGGGATTAATGATTATCCCGTCGGCCGTTTCGCGGGACGAGTGAATCCAGTCGATGATTTCCGCTTCGTTGTTTGATTGACGAAAATCTATCTCAACACCTACATTTGATGCATGGGTTTGGCAGTCGGCGCGGCTTTCCTCGAGGCTGGCATGTCCATAGATCTCGGGCTCCCTATTACCTAGCAAATTAAGGTTTGGCCCGTTTATGATATGAAAGCGTAAAATAGCGGATTGTTCCCGTTGTGATTTTGCAAAGGTTGCCGTTAAGCCTTACCGCAGGAAGTCTTGTAAGAGCAATGCCGGTGAAACCCCGGTTTTTCAGCGTTTGCTGCAATTGATTCGGTGTATTTTCAATTTATGGCCAACTAACAGCATGGTGTTATGCCGCAGAGTAAAAGCGACATATCCATTCTTTTACATGAAAAATCCCAGATTGCTACAACGTTGGCTTCATGGGGGGCCTAAAATACCTCCAATGTATCCGACGCCGGGCTCCCTGGAGTCTAGTTCCGCCTGGTGTTGTTGTGATCCCGCGCTGGCAGCAGCGGTATTGCGACATTTAGTTTCCATTTTTCATTAATATACCACAGGCGGAATTTTCTTTTCGTGGGCGACGACGCGGGCTAAAACGCCTCCGCAATGACAGAAAAAATCAGAAAATTTCTTGAGGAGTATCAGCCGGATACGCCCTGTCTCGTGGTCGATCTTGACGTTATAGAGACCAAATATAACGACTTGGCGCACGCGTTACCCGAGGCTGATATCTATTACGCCATGAAAGCGAACCCCGCCCCCGAGGTTTTAAACTTGCTAAACTCGCTTGGCGCGTACTTTGACGCCGCGAGCATCTATGAGATCGAATCCTGTCTAGGTATCGGCATTAGTGCTGACCGAATTGGATTCGGTAATACGGTCAAGAAGCAACGAGATATCGGCCGCGCGCACGACTACGGAGTAGGGTTGTTTGCCTTCGACAGCCGTGCTGAGCTTTCTAAATTGGCTGTGGGTGCGCCCGGCGCTCAGGTCTATTGTCGGATTTTCGTGGATGGTGCGGGATCGGACTGGCCTCTTTCCCGCAAGTTCGGGTGCAAGGCGGAACAGGCGATTCTTATGTTGAAAGAGGCTGGTGAGATGGGAATGTTGCCGGCTGGGCTTTCATTTCATGTTGGATCTCAACAGCGCAATCCTGCGCAATGGGATAAGGCGATTGAACAATCCGCGGTGATCTTCGAGGAACTTTCGCGGATCGGCATGGAGCTGACCCTGCTGAACATCGGGGGCGGTTTCCCCGCCAACTACCGTCAGTCAGTAGAACCCGTGAATGTCTATGGTGCCGAAATCAGCAACTCGTTGGTCCGCAATTTCGGCCATCGGCTTCCTCGCGTGATCGTTGAACCGGGGCGTTATATTGTTGGCGACAGCGGAATTATTCAGACTGAAGTCATTCTAGTTGCTGAGAAATCTCGCGAAGCCGGGCGTCGATGGATATTTCTCGATGTTGGCAAATTCGGCGGTCTTCCCGAGACCTTCGAAGAGGCAATCCAGTACCGCATCACCACGCCACATGATGGCAGCTCCACCGGGCCTGTCGTTCTTGCAGGTCCCACCTGCGCTGAGGTAGATATCCTGTATGATGTCGCAGGCTATTCTTTGCCGCTCGACCTTGCGGCCGGTGACAGGGTCGAGATTCATAGCGCCGGCGCCTATACCGCGACATATTCGGCGGTTGGGTTCAATGGTTTTCCGCCACTCAGTCAACATTATATCTAAGGTCGGAGCGAATTAGCGGCGCAGGCGCATGGATCGTGGCGGGCCATGCCCCTAAACCCCATCGTTATTATTTGGAGTGAACCATGAAACTTTATGGCTTTTCCCGTTCGTCAGCTGCCTTTCGCGTGCGTATCGCCCTTAACTTGAAGGGGATTTCGTGGGAGCATTTTAATATTAGCTTACCCGATGGCGATCAGTTCAATGATGACTATAAGAAGATCAATCCTCAGGGGCGTGTGCCCACCTTGATCGACGGAGAAAACATCTTGTATCAGTCGATGGCTATCCTTGAATATCTCGATGAAACGAATCCGGATCCTGCGTTTTTGCCACCCGAACCATTGGGCAAGGCCCGAGTTCGTGGACTTGCAGATATAATAGCCTGTGATATCCACCCTCTAAATAATCTGGCTATCTTAAAGTTTCTTGCCGGCAAAATGGGAGCTGAAAAAGATGCCGTGAACGTAATTTGGTATCGCCACTGGATCTATGAAGGTTTCAACGCACTTGAGGCGCATTTGGCTAGAGACAAAGAGACCGGTATCTTTTCTCACGGCGACGCACCAGGGTTAGTTGATATTTGTATAGTACCCCAAGTGTTCAACGCTCAGCGTTATGAATGCGATCTTTCGTCTTATCCGACGCTAATGAGAATATTTTCCGAGTGCATGAAGTTAGACGCATTTGAAAGGGCTCAGCCCGCTACGTAGTTATAATAATCTCTCGCTATCAATTTATAGATGCGCGGGCGTCGGCGACGATCTGGCGCAGTGATTCGAGGTCCCGACCGCCGCGTAATAAAATATTACCTATCACGAAAGAAGGCGTGCCGGTCAATCGGAGTTTGTTGGCTAGAGCATGATTTTTACGGATTATCGCCTCGACTTCAGGACCCTTGATGTCCCTTTCGAGCTGTTCCGTGTCCATCCCGACCAACTTTCCCAAATTGAGAATGGTCGTGAGTTCAAAAGACGAGTTTGCTTCCATCATCACTTTATGAAAGGCATGGTATTTGCCCTGTTTTCGCGAAGCGATGACGGCCTGAGCAGCTAAAACCGACTTCGGGCCTAAAATCGGCCATACCTTGTATACCCGCCGGATATTGGCATCGGTTTTGATCAGTTCATCAAGGACCGGGTATATCCTCTTGCAAACTCCGCAGCGGTAATCGAAAAACTCGACGATAGTGACGTCACCGTTGGGGTTTCCCGCCACCGGGGCGTCTGGATCGTTATAAATCTCATCCGTATTGGCGACAACGGCCTCTTTGTCAGCCCGGGAGGCGGCGAGCAGTTGTTTTTGCTCGAGGCGTTTTATGGCTTCCGGAATTATCTCCGGATTTTCTAGTATGTATTCCCGGACGATGCGTTCCAGAGATTTCTTCTGATCGGCGGTGATAGCAGGCGGAACGCCATTTTGCGCTAAGGCCGGTCCTTCTGATGACGTCACCGTACAAAAAAACAAAGCCGCAGTCAGATAGTGAGCGGAACATTTGGACCAGGACATCTTCATACCACTCTTGATTTTGGATCTTGGGGCGCCCGCACGTCAGGCTATCCGGATTGACGTGGATTTAACGTATCAGGGTTGAAGGCGGAGGTCACAAACGTTTTGATTAGGTCGGTATCAAAATTTTTGGAAATCAGCGGGTTTTGCGCTCGCGGGCACGACTTGCTTCTGCCTCGATATCCTGTCCACGCAGCCATCCGGGCGAATTCTCTGTCAAGATTCGCATCGCCTTTCTCGCTTGCCCCCGGGCATCCACGAACCGGCCGAGGAGCAGGTAGTGCTCGGCGAGCGCCACAGCCGATAATCCGTGCTGACCGTTCCGTCCGTACGCGGTGGCGGCCAACTGCCATGACAATGGCATGAATCGATCGTATCGCAGTGCTTGCTCTAGGTGGTTAATCGCTGACTTGTTAAGCTCAGGACTGGTTAATTCGATCTGGACATGAGCTAGACCGACACGCAGCAGTGGTTGCTGTGGCCGCAACGCTACGGCCCGCTCGTACGAAGGAAGGGCATCATTCAGACGGCCGTTCTCGAACATTATCTGGCCCTTTAATTCGTGAAAATAGGGATCATCGGGAGCCTGCATCAGTAGCCCGTCCATCAGCTTCAGCGCTTCATCCATTCGTGCATCTCGATAGAGTGCCACTGCCCGCGCGTAACGAGCGCTGATAGCGGGATCATCAGCAGAATATTCGCGTAACGTCTGCCTTGGGGGGTTTATGAAACCTTTAAGCTTTGCAACCATTCGGTCATGAGCGATCTGTAGGTCGCTCGCCAGTCGATTGCCTGAAAAACGAGAGTTGTCGACGTGGTTACGGAGGAATGCGATACGATCCTGTGTAAGCGGATGGGTCACCACATAGCTGTCCTGACGTTCGCGGACTAGCAATTCCTGATCTTGTAGTCGTTCGAAGAATTCTAACAATCCCGTTGCCGATGTGCGTGTCTTCTCGAGAAGATCGATGGCAACCTGATCTGCGGACCTCTCCTGCGTACGGGAGAACTTGAGCAAACCCTTTAATGCGATATCGGAACTCTTCGCGCTTGTTGCGGCCATGACCCCGCCTTCTTTGGTTACGACGCCAAGTGCGAAACCGATGATCTGCCCGACCAACGCCTTTTTCCGGGCGTGACCCAGCGCGCCGCTTAGCCGCGCGAGGTGACCGCCGCTTATGTGCCCAATTTCATGGGCGAGGACGCCAACGACCTGTTCAGGTCTTTCGGCTGCCATTAGTAACCCACTGGTTAGAAATATCCGCTGCCCTTTAGCGACAAACGCGTTGAGAGCCTTGTCCTTGATGATGTGCAATCTAACGTCTTCTGGCTCGAAACCAGCAGATCTGAGAAGTGGCGAAGCATAGAGGCGAATGGTATGTTCGATTTCTGCGTCGCGGATACCTGAGGCCTCAGCTTGATTGTTTCCCAGCACCAATTGCAGGGATAGAATCACAACGACAGTGACGATAGCCACCAAGGAGGAAATAGCATTGCGCACGGGCGGTACTTTCCATCGTATGCTTATAGTTAGGGTTAACCCTCGGCTCCGTCAATCCATCTTGGCGGCAGGCGTTGCGTTTGCGGTGGGTGCTTGCGGCAGTGGAGGCACTCCCGCGGGATTATTTAGCTCGGATTCATCCGATTTAGGTGGCGTCATATCTGATGAGCCGAGATCCGCGCTGATCGGGCGAGATATTTTGTCGTCGGGCGGTAATGCGGTTGATGCCGCCGTGGCCACTTACTTCGCTTTGTCGGTGACCTATCCGGGAGCGGCTAGCCTTGGCGGCGGCGGTATTTGCATAGCTTTCCGGGGTAGGGAGGAAGATATAGAGGCGATTGACTTTAAGGCTAAGCGTTTCGAAAAGGATGGAAAAGTCGCCATGGTACCCGGTGCTGTGCGGGGAATGTTCGCACTGCACGCCCGGTACGGAAGGCTAAAATGGGAAACGCTGCTGTTACCGGCAGAACGTTTAGCCCGGTTTGGAAACCCCGTCTCACGAGCATTTGCGCGCCGATTGGCAGCCGTCCCACCTGGGCAATTAATGGGTTCGGATGTTCGGCGCCTTTTTTTCCCTTCCGGCGAGAAGGTTGGAGAGGGTCATTTCCTCAGCCAACTGGAACTATCGGCGTCACTCTCCCGTATTCGTCTATACGGACCGGGGGGGTTTTATGCTGGCGACTTTGCAAAACAATTGGCTCAAGGCATTGGTGCGGCAGTGGGAATGGAAGTGCCTGTGTCAGTTCTGCGGGATTATCGGCCCAAATGGCTTACAACCCAGAAGGTGGGTCTTGGGAAAGATGAACTGCACCTACCGGCTAACAAGATAGGTACCGTAGCGGCTGAAATTTGGCGTGGGGCAATACGCCAGAAGAAACAGGCTCCGCATGACAGCGCTGGATTTATTTCCATCGATAGTCAGGGCGGTGGGGCAGCTTGCGTCGTGTCCACCAACGGCATGCTTGGGGCAAGGCGCATGATCGCGTCCAGCGGGATACTTATGGCGGCGCCGCCAAGCGGAGATGTTTTCTCCGGAGTGCCGATGCTACTCATAAACAGACCACTCAAGGATGTCCGTGGGGCTGCCGCCGGCTCTGGTGGGGTTGATGGCACTATAAGGGCGGTCGCTACGGCTAAGCGTGTCTTTGACGACGGTGTTCCAATTGATAGAGCATTTGGTCCGTTAGATGGCCGTGAAGGCCGGGCCAATGTAATTCATTGTCCCAAAGGTGCCCGCGAAAATACTAAATCCTGCTGGTTTGGCTCGGATCCGGCAGGAGACGGTTTGGCTGCGAGCGCAGCACTTTAGATTATGGCTTTCAAAAAATCGTCGCGGGGCCAAGTGCCGCCCTTTATGGTCATGGACGTTATGCGCGAAGCTAACCGTCTGGAAAGTAACGGTCGCGATATTCTTCATTTAGAAGTAGGACAACCGTCCACTGGTGCGCCGGCGGGGGTGATCGCCGCAGCGGAGCAGGCAATGGCGATCGACAAGCTCGGGTATACTGAAGCGCTTGGCATGGATCGGCTTCGCGGCCGGATCGCGCAATATTATGGCGAGACCCATGGTATCGACATAGACGTGGACCGTGTAGTCGTGACCACAGGGTCGTCCGGCGGTTTTATGCTGGCATTCCTTGCAGCCTTCGATGTCGGCGACCGCGTTGTGCTGGCGGACCCCGGTTATCCGGCCTATCGCAACATTCTTACGGCACTTGGAATCGAAGCGGTTGGGGTCCCCGCAGTGGAAGAAGACCGTTATCAGCTTACTCCCGCCCTGCTTGACAGCATCGATGGCGATATCGATGGCGTGATTGTGGCTAGCCCTGCTAACCCGACAGGCACCATGATTTCTGCCAACGAAATGGGTATTTTGACGGCGTATTGCGATGACCGATGTATTCGGCTGATCTCGGACGAGATCTATCACGGAGTAACATATGGAATTCCTGGCGCCACTGCTTTGAGTTACACCGAAAACGCTTTCGTGGTGAACAGTTTTTCGAAGTATTACTCAATGACAGGGTGGCGTGTTGGTTGGGCGATTATTCCAGAACATCTTTATCGGTCAGTCGAGTGCTTGGCGCAGAATTTATTTATCTCCGTTCCAGCATTATCCCAGCATGCGGCATCTGCTGCCTTTGACTGCGCAGAGGAGTTAGACGAAAACGTGGCCCGTTATGCGGTTAATCGGGAACTCCTATTGCGCGAGTTACCAAAAGCAAGTCTGACAAATTTAGCGCCCTCCGATGGGGCGTTTTACATCTATGCCGACGTGTCTCACCTCACGAATGATAGCGAAGAATTTTGTCGTCAGATGTTAAATGAAGCCGGCATCGCAACGGCGCCTGGCACCGACTTCGATCCCGGTCGCGGAAATTCTAAAATCCGTATTTCGTTTTCTGGAGATACCCAGACTATGACCGAGGCGGCTAGGCGACTGAAAAAATGGATAGAAGGCTGATAAGAGGTTTTCACCTCGGTTGCTGCCGAAAAAAGCTCTAGTCTACGATTTTTTGCCACCAACCTCGGCGTTTAGGCTTGTTCTCATCAGGTATCCCGGTATCGACTACGTCAGTAGTTTGCTCTTCGATATCGACTTGGTTATCCTTAGGCAAGGCCGCGATTTTTTCTGATTCGACGTTGGGTTGGGAGACGCTATTGGGTGGCCCGTCCATTTCGATGGCGTCGGACCGCGGTTCTTCACCTGATATGTTATTATTTATATCTTCCGCGTTTCTATTCAACGGTGTAACTTCACCCTGAGATTTGGCATCGGTGGCGCGGTTCCGGCGTTTTCCCCCGCGGCGTCCCCGCCGCCGGCGGCGAGAGCCCTGTTTCTCTTCGGTGGCGTCTTCGCCTTCATTGTTAGGTTTCTGTATATCTTCTGTCGCCTCTATAGCACTTTCGGCCAGTTCGACGTCGGTTAAGGCTTGGCTATTCGGTGACCGCCGTCGGCCACGCCGCCGCCGACTGCGTTTTGGCTTTTCCGATTTTTCTTCATTTCCTTCGCCTGCTGAGACGGCACCTTCATCGGATTCAGAATCATTGGTTAAATTGTCATCCGGCAGGGCGTCTCTGCCTCGGGATGCCGGCTCCGGCCGTCCTTTCACGCGTTCGATTTCGACATCGGGCGGAACAATTGCGTCGTCGCCTTGGAGGGTCACCTGAAAGCCGTACCGCTCTTCCATATTTACTAGGTTGGAACGTTTCTGGTTGAGGATGTAAAGCGCCACCTCGGTAGGAATACGGGCCGTGACCTCACTAGTTCGCTTCCGGCCCCCCTCTTCCTCGATAGCACGTAGGACGCGCATCGCCATCGATTCCGTCGATAGGATATTTCCCGTGCCCCGACAATGTGGGCAGAGCTGGGAGCTTGTTTCCAGCAAGCTGGGTCGGAGGCGCTGCCGCGAAAGTTCTAGTAGTCCGAAATTGCTGATGTGTCCGATCTGCAAGCGGGCGCGGTCTGTTTTCATTGCGTCTTTAAGGCGTCTTTCGACCTTACGGACGTTGCGCCCATCTTCCATATCGATGAAGTCGATGACGATAAGTCCGGCGAGATCGCGCAGGCGGAGTTGACGGGCCACTTCGTCTGCTGCTTCTATGTTCGTCTTTACAGCGGTTTCCTCTATATTGCGTTCTCTGGTCGATTTGCCGGAGTTAACATCGATCGCAACGAGGGCTTCTGTCGGATTTATCACGATGTAGCCACCCGATTTTAGTTGAACTTCCGGGTTGTGCATCGCATCCAGTTGCTGCTCGATTTGGTAACGCTGGAACAGCGGGATTGTATCGTCACGGTATTGCTGCACCCGCTTGGCATGACTTGGCATCATCAGCCGCATAAAGCGTTTGGCCGTTTGATAGGTCTCGAGACCTTCGATTTGAATTTCCTCGATATCCTTACTATAAACGTCGCGGATTGCGCGTTTTATGATATCGCCCTCTTCGTAGACCATGTCTGGTGCCGTTGATTCTAGGGTTGTTTCCCTAACCTGATCCCAAGCGCGGATGAGGTATTCAAAATCGCGTTTTATTTCCATCTTACTACGTTCCAGACCCGCCGTCCGGATAATCACGCCCATACCCGCCGGCATGTCGAGCGAGTTCAACGTATCGCGAAGCTTGCGACGTTCTTTGGCTCCTGTGATCTTGCGCGATATGCCCCCACCACGGGATGAGTTCGGCATAAGAACGCAGTAGCGACCAGCCAACGAGATGTATGTCGTTAGCGCCGCCCCTTTGTTACCGCGCTCCTCCTTGACCACCTGAACCAAGAGAATCTGTCGACGTTTGATCACTTCCTGAATTTTGTAGCGTCGCATACCACGGGTGCGTCCGGGGGATGATGGTTCGGGCGCCTCAAATTCCTTCTCGGCGTCCGGGCCCTCTAAAACAGAATTGGGATAATTGCCGGCCTCCGTAGGCTGGTCCGCGTCCTCTCCCTCGTCAATTCCTTCGGTGTCTTCGTTGTCGCTGGGTTCATCGTCACCCCGATCGGGGAAACTGGCGTTTTCTTCCCCGGCATCTAGGTCGTCGCCGTCCTCCCCGATGTCCCCGTCAATATCTTCCAAATGCTCTCGGGCTGCCCGGGCCTGACGTTCGAGTTCCTCCTGCTCGTCGATCAGTGCTTGCCTGTCTTCCATCGGAATTTGGTAGTAGTCGGGATGAATTTCACTGAAAGCTAAAAAGCCGTGGCGGTTGCCGCCAAAATCGACGAATGCGGCCTGCAAAGACGGTTCTACCCGCGTGATTTTCGCGAGGTATATATTGCCTTTGACCTGTTTCTTGAAACTGGTCTCGATGTCGTATTCGTCGAGACGTTTGCCCGATGTTACTACAACCCGAATTTCTTCTGGGTGCGCACCATCGACAAGCATACGCTTAGACATATTTCGTTCTCCGGGCAGACAACACCCCCAACGTGCGAACTTCCGATTGGGTGTGTGCCGTGCCTGCAAGACCGACCGCGCCACCGTCTACCTGCCGAATGGGGTTCCCGCTTTGGGTCGCCGCCAGGGCAAGGACTTTTATTGGTCACGGAACCCGACGTATCTTCGAGCCCGGCCTTGGGTTCTATATACCGCGGTTGAACCCCGCCGCCCTCCTGTCTTTTCTTGCAGCCGGCCGACCGGTTGTGAACTATTTGGTCGAGCGGCGCTGAATACATGAAGGCCGCGCCGGTATCGGAGTACTCCTCCGTCTCATCCGCGGATGTTCGCGGTGCAAGGATAAACTGCGTGCCGCGTCGGTACAACTTATATTCTACAACTAATTAGTGGGATTTTCCTGTATAAACCCGATAGGTCGGGATATATGTTGTGTGGAAAATTTCTCGATCCGCAATATGTGTAAAACTTTAGCCATACTCCAACGTTTCCCGATCCTGATCGCAACCATGTTTATGGTAAATACGGTGGCAGCAGCGCCCCAAGTTTCGGAGGTGCGAGTGGGTGTTTATGCGAATAAAACCAGAGTTGTTCTAGATCTTTCCGGGATCGTGAACTTTCGTGCCTTCACGTTGCCTAGGCCTTATCGCGTGGTGGTCGATATGCCCGAGGTAACCTGGTCACCAAAGCTTCGCAACCCACCCCGCGGCGGGCTTGTCACTGGCATGCGGTTCGGTCTTTTCCAGCCCGGTTCGTCGCGAGTTGTTCTCGACTCCGATGGCCCAGTACGTATTACTAAAGCATTTATGATTCCGCAGACCGCTTCCCGACGTCCTTACCGTATTGTGCTGGATATCGAGAAGACGTCTGAAAGTGCCTTCATGTCTACATACTTGCAATCCACGCAAAGATTAAAGGCGAAGGCGGTAGAAGCTAGGCAATCGCGTCCGGCCATAATTAAACGTAGATCGAAGTTGGATGAAAAGATCGTGGTCATGATTGACCCTGGACACGGGGGAGTTGATCCTGGAGCGATAAGCCGTTCTGGAGTTTGGGAAAAACACGTAGTTCTGGCCTTTGCGAAGGAATTGCGCCGGCAGTTGCAAGCAACGGGCAAGTTCGAAGTCCGGTTGACGCGTGTTCGGGACGTGTTTCTCCGACTGCGCGAACGGATTGCTCGCGCGCGTGCGGTTGGTGCTGATCTTTTTTTGTCGATACACGCGGATTCAATCAGGAATCCGCGCGTGCGTGGTACGTCTGTATACACACTATCGGAGAGGGCATCAGACAAAGAGGCAGCTGCTCTTGCTCGAAAGGAAAACAAATCTGACCTGATTGCCGGCCTAGACCTCAACGAACAATCTAACGAAGTCGCTAACATCCTTATCGACCTAGCGCAGCGGGAAACGATGAATGAGTCCACGGTTTTCGCCCGGCAACTAGTTACCGAAATGGGTAAAGTCCGAAAAATGCTGCGAAATACGCATCGGTTTGCAGGTTTTGCTGTACTTAAGGCGCCGGATATCCCTTCAGTACTGATCGAACTTGGCTATCTGTCGAACCGGGCGGATGAAAAGTTGCTCCGTGATCCGAGCCATCGCCGCCGAATGGCGACTGCGATGACGCGGGCAATCCATCTATACTTTGACCGCCAGCAAGTTTTGAATAGGCCTTAATCTAGCCACATTGCTATAGCCTATTATCTGAGGCCGAGGTATTCGGTGGTGCCCGGAGGGTAAGTATGAGGATTCTGGCGGCGGCATTCCTGATGATTGTGGTACTTGCAATCAGTGGCTTGGGTGCGGTGCTATATGGCTTTTATCATTTTGGAAAGGGGCTTCCAGAATACCACCAGCTCGCCGATTATAATCCGCCGGTAGTAACGCGCATTCATGCAGGCGATGGCCGCCTGATGGCTGAATTTGCACGTGAGAAACGCGTGTTTATGCCCATAAAGGCGATGCCTAAGATGATCGTTAAGGCTTTTCTGTCGGCCGAGGACAAAACTTTTTACAGCCATTGGGGGATCGATATTCCCGGTATCCTCCGAGCCATGTTGACCAACCTACGCCGCATTAATACTGACCGGCGCCCCATCGGGGCTTCCACTATTACCCAACAGGTAGCGAAGAATTTTCTACTGACGAATGAAGTCTCCATTGCCCGTAAGGTTAGGGAGGTCATCCTCGCGCTTCGGATAGAGCGCGCGTTCTCAAAGGACAAAATTCTTGAACTATACCTGAACGAAATCTATCTAGGTTTTGGCTCTTATGGGGTCGCGGCCGCGGCTTTGAATTACTTTAATAAATCGTTGAATGATCTTACGTTAGCCGAGGCGGCATTCCTCGCAGGGTTACCGAAGGCACCCAACAATTATCACCCGACCCGCAAACCTGACGCGGCGCGGGAAAGACGCGACTATGTGCTTAACCGCATGGTTGAGGATGGCTATATCCCAATAAAAGCCGCTGAGGCTGAAATGGTGGGTCCTGTGCAGGTCCGACCTCCAGATGGTGCGGATGCAGCGCGCGCCGATTATTTCGTGGAGGAGGTCCGTCGTGAACTGAAGCATACTTACGGTGATCGCGGATTGTATGGCGGGGGTCTATCCGTGCGGACGACGCTGGATCCCCGTCTGCAAAAAATTGCAGACATGTCATTGCGCCGGGGCTTGTCGGCCTATGACAGGAGGCACGGCTGGCGCGGTGCACTGGGCCAAGTCGATGTATCCAAAGACTGGCATAAAGCGATGGCTAAATATGCTCTTCCAGCGGACGTTGAGCACTGGAAGACCGCTGTGGTACTGTCATTAACAGCGGCCAGTGCACAAATCGGTTTTGCGGACAAATCCATAGGTGTTATGCCCTTCGGCGCGATGCGCTGGGCACGAGTATTCGATGAGAAAGACCGGCCCGGCCCATTCCCTATAAAGCCCAGCGACGTGCTCGAAATCGGAGATGTAATCGCGGTCAAAGCGGTGGTCAATAAGAACCGAGAAAAAAAACCGCCTTCCCGCACCTACGGTCTAAGGCAGATCCCAAAAATTAGCGGTGCGATTGTTGTGCTGGATCCACATACCGGCCGCGTCCTCGCGATGTCGGGAGGTTTTTCCGCGGGGATGAGCGAATTCAACCGGGTGACCCAAGCTCGTCGACAGCCGGGTTCCGCCTTCAAGCCTTTTGTCTACCTTGCTGCGCTAGACAGGGGCTTCACGCCATCCAGCCAGATTTTAGATGCGCCTTTTGTAATAGATCAGGGTCCTGGCCTCGGACGCTGGCGCCCCGGCAACTATACGAAAAAGTTTTATGGTGCCAGCCCGCTTCGTGTAGGTATCGAGAAATCGCGTAATCTCATGACTGTTCGTCTTGCGCAGAACATCGGAATGGAAACTGTGGTTGATTATGCCAAGCGCTTTAATCTGGTGGATGACTTGAAGCCGATGCTCTCCATGTCTCTTGGGTCTGGCGAAACAACGCTGATGCGGATGACCACTGCATATGCCATGTTAGTCAATGGCGGTAAACGAATACAGCCGACCTTGATTGATAAGATCCAAAACCGACTGGGAAAGACAATCTTCCGGCACGATAACCGCCTTTGTGTC
>JAYYZV010000181.1:0-10239 GCA_036339975.1 Pseudomonadota bacterium
AATATTACGCACGCCACCGCCGACCGTAAGTGGTATAAACACGTCTTGGGCAGCTTCCTTCACGACATCGAAAATATTTGACCGGGCGTACAGCGATGCAACCGCATCGATATAGACAATCTCGTCTGCGCCATCGGCATAATAATTGCGCGCCATCTCACCAGGTTTGCCGACCACGCGCACACCGTCAAATTGTATGCTTTTGATGACGTCGGCTGTCTTGATATCAAGACGCGCGATAAGTCTGACCGGTGGAATGAAAGGCCCTCAGTTCTATATTTAGAAGTGAATTCGCTTTCCTAAATACAATAGGGCATCTGGTTCGGCAAGAAAAACGCGCCTGTCACATCTTCCAGTGACGTAACCAGAGTTCGACGTTCACCCATTGCCACACATGGTAAGAAGTAGCCGACTTTCCATCCTTGAATTCGCGGAACGCTTTTCGGACGGCAGAGGGATCGAACACTCCGCGCGACGCGAAACTCTCGCTTGAAATCAGGTCTTCGACCCAGCCAGCCAGCGCGCCCATCAACCACTCGCGTTGTGGATCGACAACCGCCTTTTTAGGCGCATTGAAATGCGATGTCGGAAGGCTGTCCATGACAGCGTCCCGAATGAAAGCACGTTGGGCGCCGTCTTTAATCTTGTGGGACGCCGGCAAGGAAAACGCGAATTCGACCAGACGATGGTCGAGAAGCGGAACCCGGATCTCGCGCCCATAGGCCATGGATGCACGATCAACGGACCGCAGGATGCGCGGGAGTTTGGTATGAAACAGGTCGCGGTACTGCATATTCTTGAGATGCGATCGGAACGGTTTTTCGAATGCTGGTTTGCGCGCTCGCTCGCTGAGATCACGGACGACGCAGTCGGGCCTTACGAAGCGGTTACCGTCTGCGGCGTGACCGGTGCCGTGATAGGCCATCAGGCCGTTCATACACTTCTTCAGCGCGTTCGCGTCGGACAGTCCGTTCCGCCGACCGAAGGCCAGTATTTCCGCCGACGCAAGGTCTGAGCGTCCGTTTTGCATCAGGTCGAGTATATGAGGGCCTATTGTGTACTGGTAACCGGCGGCAATCTCATCGCCTCCCTGGCCTTCGATGAGAACCTTGAAGTCGGTCCGGCTATATTTCACGAGATTATGGCGCGCGAGGGTTACGATGCCGGGGAAAGGCTGTTCCTGAAAGTGGATAGCCTCTTCTGTCATAGTAGGCACATCGCCTGCCGAGAGTTCAAAAAAATCTGCGGCCCATCCGGTCCCTGCCGCCAAGGCTTCGACCTCCGGGCGCTCGTCAAATTCGTGCTTCCCGTAGCAATAAGAAAAGAGGCGATGATCGCCCTTCCGTCCAGATAGCCGATCTAAGGTCGTCACCATCAGAGAAGAGTCAAGGCCGCCGCTCGCATTAACAGAGACGGGCACGTCGCTCCTCAATTGCAGCCGAACGGCATCTTCCAGTAATTCGAGAAAACGCGCTTGCGTAGTACGGTAAGCTGCGTCATCCAATCGATCGGGATCCTTATCCCATTCCCCGGTCTCGACCAAATCCCAGTACCGCCGCACGTCGATGCCCGATTCATCAATCGTCATCAAATGACCGGGCAAAAGCTGCTCGATACCTTCGAAAAAAGTTTCCGCGCTATGGTCGTAAATCCCGTGGACCAAGAAATCGGCCAGAATATTCATGTTGGGTACCGCCGGGACGCCTGCTTCGAAGAGCGCTTTGGCTTCGGACCCAAAAATAATTTTGCCTCGGTACTGACTAAACAGGAAGGGCTTCACCCCGAGGCGATCGCGGGCGCAAGATAACCGACGCTTCCGGGGATCCCAGATTGCGAATGCGAAAATTCCGTTCAGCTTTTCAAGGCAGTTTTCGCCCCAAGTAGCGAACGCCTTCAGAACGACCTCGGTATCGGTGTCGGTGCGAAAGCGGTGCTCACCCAACTCGGTGCGCAATTCCTTGAAATTATATATCTCGCCGTTATGGACGATGACCATTCCGCTCTCATCGTCGACCATTGGCATGTGACCCTTTGGCGAAAGGTCTAGAATACTAAGCCTAGTGGAGGCGAGCCCTACCGGTCCGTCCTGAAAGACGCCATCGTCATCCGGACCACGATGTTTGATACTGCGGGCCATGGCTTCAAGGGCGGCCAAGTTTGGCGACGCTGCGTCGAGTGCGAATATGCCCGCGATCCCGCACATGTTTAATCAGTCCAGATCGATCCGACGACCGTTTCCGGCGGCACTTTGTTGGATCGCCAACAGAATTTCGAGCGTCTTTAAACTGTCTTCTCCTGTGCTGAGCGAAGTGGCCCTGCCCTCAATACAGTCAATAGCGTTATCCGCCATGTGGGTGAACAGATCGCGAGGCTTGCCGCCGCGACGTTCCTCGGGCTCGCGGCTCGGTTCGGTAAAGCCTTCATGCTCTGGTGAACTCATCACCTTGTATATGTCAATATTGCGGCCAATATTGTAAAAATGGGCCATCCCGGCGCGCCCATAGAACGTGAAGTCAAAGATATCATAGTCCTGAATATTCGATGACTGCATGAAAACTTTTAAACCGTTCTCGAAGCCCAGAACGGCGTCCACATTGGGGTCATCCGCGGGTGCTAAGTGATTCATTACATTGGGATATCCGGCGACCCAGACAATTTCCCCTGCCACGGGGTTCAGAAAAAACCGCAATGCATCAACCATATGGGTACCGGTAGTTAGCAGACCGTATACGTAAATTGAATGGACCTGCACGATCTCTCCAATGATCCCGTTCTGCAGATCGTCGCGGAAAGAATACAGCAGCGGGTCGAAGCGTCGACGATGATTGATAAGCAATTCGACGCCCTGTTTTCGAGCCTGTTGCACGACTTCCTTCGCATGGGCATCGCTTTCGGCGATCGGTTTCTCGCAGATAATGACCCTTACGCCGGCTGCGAGCGCTAACTTCATCATCTGATAATGTGTATCCCGCCAAGTCGCTATTGCCACAATGTCAGGGCGAACTTCTTCCAGCATTTTTTTCGGGTCGGTATAACAAGCAATATCCGGTTTCATTGATCGGGCGATATCAAATTTTTCCGGCTCGGCATCGCAGATCGCTGCGAATGATATGCGCGGATGACTTTTCATCATTCCAAAATGCGTGGCGGGCTTTAGCCGTAGCGGATCACGCTCGTGAAGCATTCCGATCCTGCCTGTCCCGATCACCGCGCCAACGTACCGCTCCCTTGGCACGGTCATCGGTTGACTCCCGTTGAACCGGGCAGACCGTGCTCTTCAAGGAGGAGGTTTTCAATACCATGTGCCAGAGTAACCGTCGGATTGAACCCAATCTCCGATCGCGCACGCTCGATCGAGGCGACCGAGTGAATGATATCGCCTGCACGCCAGGGAAGGTGTTGGGCGGTCTTGTAAACCACGTCCCGTCCCGTACTTTCGATGGTGTTTACCAACGTCTGGTGCAGTTCCTTTAGAGGTGTTCGCACCCCGGTCCCAATATTGTACACGCTATGGCGCAGAGGATCGGTGCGTGCCCCCACCTGTATGATGGCAAGGGAAACATTATCGACGTGGCAGAAATCGCGCGTCGCGCCGCCATCACCGAATATCGTCGCTTGGCCGCCGTCAAGAAGTGTACTGGTCCAACGCGGGATCACAGCGGCATAGCCGCCAGTGGCATCCTGCCAAGGGCCGAAAATGTTGAAAAACCTCAGACCTACGAGCCCAATTCTCTCGTTTGGTCCGGATAGGACCGAGGCATAAAGATCGTTGGCATATTTAGAGACGGCATACGGGCTGAGCGGCGTGGGATGCTCATGTTCGTCAATCGGCAGTTTCGGATTTTCGCCGTAAACCGCGCAGGACGAGGCGTAGATAACTTTCGGAATGTCTGCCTTGATCGCGGCGTCAACAATCGAGACGAAGCCGCCGACATTTACCGCATCGGTGTCGACTGGATTTTCGATGGATTTCTGAACGGAAACTTGGGCGGCAAGGTGCACAATGCAGTCGGCGCCGCTGATCGCGTCGTTCACGACAGATGCGTCCCGTATATCACCCTCGATAAATCGAAAATCCCCGCCGAGTTTTTTCAGTCGTTTGATATTCGACTGGCGGCCGCTCGAAAGATTGTCGAGTCCGACGACTGTCTCGCCACGTTCAATGAGCGTTCCGGCAACGTTCGAACCGATAAATCCCGCCGCTCCTGTGATGGTCCACTTGGTCACTCCACGCCTTCCCAAACGGTCTTGCGCAGTTTCCACACACCATTATCGCGCTTCCAGATATGAGGCGAACGGAACTTATCCACCAGGTCGTCGAAATAATTGCGATCCATTAGCGGCTGTTCGAACATTTTTGAAGCAAAGGGGAATTCTTTCTCGGAGATGCTGAGATAATCAAAGATATCTTCGAGGAATCTCTCCGGAAATTCTCCATCGTATTTCTTTACAAGATGGACGGCCTCTTCACGGCTGATATCGTCGGTGCGGATATCCATACAGGCCTCGTATGTCGCACGTCCGATACCAAATTTTGTGTATGCGGTATAAAAATGGAAATCATCTATCTTGTCGTCAATACTTACGAATTTGGTGAATGTGCCCGGTGTGCGTTCAGGTGAGGGGCGAAATCCGCTGTTTTCCCGCGCGTAATAATAATTCGATTGAGGATGCCAGCGCAGATAGTAGCCGAGAAAATGAACTTCTATCTTCGCGTCTGTCAGAAGCTGCGGGTCGACCGGCATATATGCTTCGAGGTCGCCCTTTGTAAGGCCGAATTCACTTTGTAGGTCTTTCACGGATGTTCCGCCGAGAAAGACCTCGGATTGGTCTTGCGTTGTGAAATAATCCCAGCTCCGGGTCGCTTTTCGCGTATCGTCGATAGGATTTCCGTACTCGCCCTCGTTCTCGCCGAAAAATACAAGTGGAATATTGAGCTTTTCGGCCAGCTTAGGGGCAAATGCCTTCTGACCAATCATAAATGGCTGGAACGGGTGAAAGATATTCTCAACAGCAAGCCTGGTCAGCAGGCGATGTACGCGGCCATTCGGAGTAAACAGGTAGTTATCGAAGCCAGCATGGATCCATGACTGGAAATTTTTCCACCCCCATTCAGTATACATGTGGGGTGCCCAGGTGATCGTAAGCGGATTCATTTCGTATTTTTCTTTGAGGATGTGGGACGCGTAAAAACTATCCTTGCCGCCAGACCCGGGCACAAGGCAGTCGTAGTGACCGTCATTACGACGGAAACGGTTACACAAATCGTGCAACTCCCGGTCCCGTTCGCCCCAGTTGGTATCCTTTTTCTTTTCGTCTGCGAACCGGCATGCGTCACAAATGCCCCCCTCATCGATATGGGTGGTCGTCTTAAGCGACGTCGATGTATGTGAAAACTCTTGGGCCGAATTGGGTCGCTGGTTTGAAATCACACAACGCTTACAGAATTGAATATCCACCGGAAGCCCATACTTGGCGGTGGGATTCGGATTTTCAGGTGTAAAAGGATCATAGTTTATGTCCGGTTTTGCTGGAAACGCTTCCATAGGTGTGACGTCTATCCTCGTTTGTTCTTTTTCAAGGGTGATCGTGGTCGGAATAATAGCTGCCGGGAGCGGTTGATGCGCGACTAAATTTGACCTATTTCGCCCGCATCGATTTTGACGGTACCAACGGCTTTCCCAACCGAAAATCAATGACTGGCTTCTTTTCCATCCGTAACCCGTCTTTCGACGGAACGATAACGAAGTGCGGATTGTCTTGCACCAAGTCCAAAGTTTCGCCTTTATGCCGCTTCACTGCGTCGAACAAGCGTCCGATTGAAAACAAGGTGTCACTATATCCCGCCTCGATGCCGGGAGCTCGGACAGCGAATAGGGTTGAGTAGTATGCCCGAAACTGTTCTGCGTCAAAATACGGCCAGTTTTCTAGCTTTGCATCGCGCGGCCCTATGCGCGATCCGTGGTCTCCGTGAACAATGACCGTAGCCTTCTTGCCGTCCTCACTTTTATTGAGTGCATCGAATAGGCCCTGTAGTCTGTGCGCCGTGCATGCGACTTGCTCGTAATAGGCCTTGGTATATTCGGTGATCCAGCTACTAGAATTTCGCTCCATGTCGTCGTAAGGATGATCCAGTACGAGGCCGCACTTCGCATCGAACATGAAAGGCCGATGGGGTATCAATAGATGCGCGAAGTAAACTTGGCCATTGATATCTCTGGCGAGGTCCTTTTCCAAAACTTCAAAGAAAGGGTAGCTCGCAAGTGGAGCAAAATTATTGTTTTCTATTCTCTTTAGGGCGAAGAATCCGCCCACGGCAATGTGTTGGTATATGCTACGCGCCAAGCCGTAAATCCGGGACCGGTTCACAAACCGAGCCAGAATTAACCGGGACTTTACCGTAGGGTCATTCGTTAATGCATCAAGGTTGTCTAGTCCTGTGTAGTTATAACTCTCGCATGACAGAATAGGCAAATTTTGGTCGTCACAGTAGTTAAAGTACTTTGACTGGTAGACGCGGATTTTGTAACCGCGTTCGGCAAGTCCCTCGAAATAGGCATTGTGTTTTAACGCGGGTAACCTGTCTCTCCCTTGACCGATGAACTTGTATGATGTCTCCGACAATGTGCTATTGAGCAGGTTTGGCAGCGAGTTGAAAGTTTCTGCATAGTTCGAATATGCCCCGCCGAACAGCTTGAACCCATTCCTCTTGTATAGCGATTTAAGGTTTGCGCGCGCCTTCCTCTCTAGTTCGGTGCGTGCCTCAATCCCCTCGATACCGATATGTTCATCTAGGACTATATGGATGATAGCAGGCAGTTCTTTACGGATGTTTTTATCCGAAGCTGTGGCGATCTCCGGCTTCTTTAACTGCGCCGGCAAAAGGACCGTCGATATTAAAACGACGCCTGCAACCACCGCTATGACCGGCAATATCGCGCGGGAAACGAAGTAACTCGCAATTAGGAGCACGGCGCCGCCAGCCGCGAGATAGCTCAACCGGACCTCGAACTGGACATCCAAAAATATGATAATGGTTGTGGCCACTACAATCGCAGCGCCAGTGCGCCCGCCAAATCTGATAACGCCGCCGAGCACGAGACCTAATAGAATGATGATAGCAAACAAAAAGCCGACTTCTGCGGTCAGTATGGGATACTCCTGAAATTTCAGGAAACTGAAAAATGGGGTCAGCAAAATCAATACCGGTGTGACCAGTGCGGCAACACTAAAACCACGCAGTTTCCGCCATGTCGTTTTTTCGCCGATCAATGGTCGCCCGGGAGGTTAGGTTTTGAGCGATAACGGATCAGTTTGCGTCCACTATTAGGCACCGCGGCAATCTGTTGAATCTCTGCTACGTTGCTAAGTGCTTGGAGGAAATACTCTTCGTTATAGTCGAGAAAGATATCTTGCCGAAGTCGCAAGAGTCGTTTGACCATGGGATCAGACTTCGGGACAAATTCGACGACACCTCCATAGGCGAGATTGGCAAGCCAGGATGCTATGCGGGCGAGGGGCACGTTGCACGAGATGGCTAGATGATGTACGAGAGCCAAGGCCAGCAAGCCATCCGCTGGACCACGCTCACTCATGCCACGGCGTTCGGCTTGGCTCCAGCCCTGTTCGGGCGAAGGGTTTGAAGCGTCGAAATGTAGTAGTAATAGATTCAGTTTATCATGTTGTGCGCGGACGAAGCCTTTTTCTAATGCACCTTGGTCGACATCAAAGCCAACAACGTACTCGGCACCGGCATCCAACGCTGCGACGGAATAATCACCCGTATTGCACCCGAGATCCCATAAAGTAAGGGGCTTGGTGTCAGTGACGAAATTTTTGATAAAATCGCGTTTTGCAGTGGTCCCCTCATCGTTATAAGAATTCCCATCGGCATAGTCCGACCACTCGGTCTTACCCCCCGGAGGTTGAAGCTTTTCAATCCAAGCGGAGAGTTTTCGGAGCATTCTGCGTAGTGTTGAAACAGGTAAATTAACGTTATTGACCGCCTTGATTTTCTCCGCAGAACAACTGTCGCTAAAATTTCTCTGGAAACGCGCTTGCAGCGTCACGTGCATCAATACGTTAAGCGAGAACTTGCGTTGGAATGGTAGGACGCGTCTTAGTTGATCAATCGGTATACCTTCAAGGTTGCCGCGATACCATGCGTTATGGGGAACATCTAAGTACGATCGTAGAAGCAGTGGATTAAGGAACTGCTCGCAAAATTGCCGATGACCATGCCATAGACCGCCGTCGCGTAGCGGTACGAAAGACAAGTGGTCGATAAATATCGGCTCACTACCACGGAATTGGATGTTGTAGGCTGACGCATCAGACATGGTTACATTATGATCAAGCGCGCGTAGATGTATATCAAGATGATGCAGGGCTGCTGCCTTAAGCGCGTTGAAAGGCCATTCGTATGGATAGGAGATAAACGGTAAACGCGGATGCTCCAATAACAGCGCTGGTTCAGCGGCAAGTTCCTCTACAAGAGAACTGTCAGCTTCTTCGAAGGGAACCAGTGCGCCATCGGCGACAAGGGTGTCCAGCAGGCCCGTGTCCTTCACCCACTTGAAGTCGTCGACCGCTGAGGCTGTGACGGTTCTGTATATGCGGCCATCTTTATTTATGATCTGTCCAGAAGGGTCCCGAAAGGAACCTGATTCAATCCCCCCGACCATCACGCAATCCTAACTGCTCTCCGGGTCTTTGCTACGCCGATCGTCTGCAGGCTTGCGAGAAAACAGTGCCTTTAGGCGAAACCAGTAAAGTTTAAGTATCACTAATGCTCCGGCCAGCCCCCCGAGCAATAGTTGGAGGATTATACTCCCCGTACCGGGGTCCAAGTAGGCAAGAGCGGGCGTACTGTAGACCGTCACAGAAAGCAAAACGGCGCAACTTAATGCCAAGGCGTTTTTCATCACGATTATCCATTTGGTATTTTTGCGAATTGGCCCGTATTAAGAGCTTAATAAAACAAAGCCTGCGTCGCATCAATAAATGCTTGAGACTCGATCGGTGCTCGGATTAAAGATACCAGTCCTGTACTGACGCGTATAAGCGTTTTGTCACACTTCTCGCTCGCGGCTTACTTGTCGAATGGTTTTATATCTCCGCCATGGCCTGTCGCCAATCTTGCCGCCAGTTGTTGCTAGTCCGCGCGAACATAGACAGCCATTCTTCGCGGACGGCTTGAACGTCATCTCTAAACCACCAATCCGCAACATTCGGTATGACTGCGTTGACATGTTTTGCCGCGGAGACAGGGTCTGAGTGAAAAATGCCGACTTCGGCTAATTTTGCAAAATAGGGAGAGGAATCTTGCGAAATCGGCCAGAACTCCTCCCGTAAATACGTAACGGTTGGCGCATTTGCCGCCAGTGATATCGCGGTGGTTGTCCCCAGATGATCAATGATCATTAACTTACAGCGGAGTATAGCCTTGTGAAAGTCTTCCGTTATCAGTCTGACCGGACCAACTTCCCGTTCGATGAATGGAGCATCGTCATACGCCGATACGTCAGGGGCGCCAGGACGATAGGCGAAAGAATTTCGTGCATCGGGTGAAAGTCCGGTGATAAAACGTAGTTTGTCCTGGCGGTATTCTATAACTTGGTACCCCCGCGGCGACGAGTCTAAACGCGTGCCGTAGGCACGCTGTTGAGTGCCTACCAGAATGATATCGTTGGTTTTTTGGCGATGGCGGTCGCGTATCTTGGAGAGAAAAGGCGACGGCAAGGGAACCGCATGTAGTTCATGTTCCGTATGCCTTTTCCACCCCCAAGTCACCATTGAGTCCTGTCGGTATTCCGTTTCTGCAGTATCGGGCTGGCTCAGGGAAACACCATAAGCACCTCCATGTTGAACGCTGGCAATCCGCTCGCCCGATTGTTCGGCGAAGGCCGCTTCGAATATCTCATTTTCATTAAACATCAGGACACCGCCTTTTACCGAGACAGAATTTCGTCTGTACTTTTTCTCTCGCGCCGCATTCTCAAATTGTGAAAATTTGCTCGTGAAGGTCTGTGGCAGAGATGCCCGGGCGATCTTAGCGAACAGCGCCTGGATTTCGGGATTGGGAGCATCGTCACGTGGCAGTTTATCGTGCGGGCGCGTAGGCGCGCGCGTCCGCGCAGGGAGTCTCTCTATATAGAGTGTGAGCAAGAGAGCTTGGGCAGTGGACACTACGAGAAAATTTTTAAACCTCTGGCGAGGAAACAGCGCATTCGCAAAGCG
>JAYYZV010000182.1:0-13431 GCA_036339975.1 Pseudomonadota bacterium
AATGTCGACGATGCCGAGAAGACGCTGGATCGCGGTATTGCACCCGATAGACCGAACGCCCCCCGTTGAGCGTCGCCGATAAAATCGCGCCTCCGGGCTGGATGGGGGAGCCTGACACGGCGAAGCTCTTCGATGCACTGAAAAGGGCGGGGCATACGCTCCGGTTCGTGGGTGGATGTGTCCGAGATATAATAGCAGAACGCCCCGTAACCGATATCGACGTAGCCACGGATGCAAGGCCCGAGCAGGTTTTAGAGGCTTTGGCTGCCGCAATGATTAGAACAATTCCGACCGGAATCGAGCATGGTACGGTAACGGCGCTTCCCGGTAAACGACGTTTTGAGATTACAACTCTGAGGAAAGATGTCGAAACTGATGGCCGGCGTGCTACCGTTGCATTTACCGATAATTGGATAGAAGATGCGTCGCGTCGCGATTTTACCTTCAACGCGCTTTCAGCAGATCCAGACGGTAAGGTCTACGATTATTTCGGCGGGATAGAAGATCTCCGGGCAGGTCGGGTCCGTTTTATCGGCGGTGCGTCCGAACGCATCGCTGAGGACTATTTGCGGGTAATGCGGTTTTTTAGGTTTCAGGCGCATTACGGAAAAATGGATCCGGACCCGGCTTCATTGGCCGCCTGTCAGGCTGCCGCGACACATGTCGAGACGCTGTCAGGAGAGCGTATATGGAACGAGATGTCCCGGACGCTTGCTGCTCCCGAACCGGCGCCTGTATTCCAGATGATGGAAGACATTGGATTGCTGCCCCTTCTGTTGCCCGCCGGCCGAACTTTAAAACGTATGGACACATTGGCGTCGATAGAGGCTATGCTTTCGTTGGAGGCAGATCCCATCCGCCGGCTCGCCGCTCTCACCCAGCCTGATAACGGCCAACTGTTAGAGATTGCCACCCAGCTGCGTCTCTCTCGCCAAGATACTCGACGGCTTCAAAACGTGCATTCCAGCCGCGGAGAATTTAGGATCGGAATGGACGATATTGCCTTGCGTAGGGCGCTTTATGCGCTCCGACGCGAACGATTTCTTGATCTGATCCTTCTGGATTGGGCAAATCAAATCGCTATTGATGTGGTGGATGCCGCAGAGTCAGTTTCGGCTTGGAGGACAATCTGGAATACCGCGTCGGCATGGAAGCCGCCGGAGTTCCCTATAGCTGGCGAAGATGTTCTCGCTATGGGTGTCGAGGCAGGTCCCCGGGTTGGGGAAATACTCGCTGATATTGAAGAATGGTGGGTCGAAAATTCGTTTCTCCCCGACCGCGAGGCCTGCCTTGAAAAGCTAAGACTGTTTGTCTCAGGATGCTGATCATGAGGTTGAGGAACACTTAGAGTATTTTTGCGTAGTTGTTTTGGTCCTCTTCCTGCCATATGTGGTTGTTAAGCTAACCGCGTGTCTTCGCGGTTACTCACAAAGAGTTTCTATCCTGCGTTCCGAGTCGGAATAAATGGATGCGGCGGTAGACGTTTTATTCTGGATCGGGCTGGAACGTTCTGTTTGGGGGCCGGCATATTGGAATGCCAATGATGGGCAGTCTGGATTCCGAGAGTTGACTATGGAAACATAGCGCAAACGGGAGGGGTCATGCATACGGGATACGAACTGGTTTGGATCGCCGCTGAACGCACACCAGACCACCTAGCAATCGTAGATGATCTCACCGACCGGCGACTGACCTTTCGCCAACTGATAGACGAAGTCGACGCAGTTGCCGCAGGAATGATGGGAAGGGGCATCGGCGCAGGTAGCCGCGTCGCAACAGCACTGCCCACAACATGGGAGCACTGTCTCGCTATACTTGCGCTAATGCGGCTAAACGCCGTGCCTGCACTTCTAAATTTTCGTCTTAAGCCGGAGGAGATCGCACGCCTCTGCGAAGCCTGCGAGGTAGATGCGGCGATCCTGCTTCCCGATCAGGCGCTGGCGGAAATAGTTGCAGACAGGCTACCTAGTGACGCGGCGGTATGGATGGTTGGTAGCGACGGAGACGGTGCTACCAACTTTACAGATTGCCATGGAGAGCGCTCGTCACTGCCGCCCTATGTGAGACCCGGAGAAGAAGATATGGCGTATCTTTTTTTTACTTCGGGAACGACAGGGTTACCGAAGGCTGTTGTGCTCAATCACAAGACGACAGAGCATCGCCTAGTCTGGCTATCGACCCAGGGTGGCTTGCGCCAGGGAACGCATAATCGCTCGCTCGGGTGCATGCCGCTCAGCCATGCGATCGGCTTCTACGGTGTTTTCCTGAGTTCGTTGGTGTTTAATGGCACGTTTTTCATCGTTTCCGAGTTCAACCCGTCCAAGATCGTTGATTTGGTCTTCGACGAGAAGATAACCTATGCTTTTTGCGTACCAACCATGTTCCAGGCGATAACCTTGGCACCCAACTATTCGCCTGGAAAAATGGCGTCCATGGAACTGGCATTGTATGGCGGTATCACCATCGACCCAGATCTACTGGTCCACATTGATCGAAATTGGGGCGGGACAATCCGCCACATCTATGGAACGACAGAGACTATGTGCTCGCTGTCAAACCCCGAACCTGTGGGCCAGCACGCGACGTTGCGTGCCGCTTATTACAGCCGCATCCGGCTAATACGGATCGACGGAGAAGGGATAGATGATGTCGTTACGCCTGGCGAGGAGGGTGAGTTGATTGTCGACGCTACGGTGGACACAATTTTTACCGAATATCTGGGACGTCCGGACGCGACTGCGGAGAAAAAGAGGGGTGGATGGTACTTCACGGGCGACGTTTTCCGACAGGAAGCCAATGGAGATATTACGCTAGTAGGCCGAGTTGATGACATGATCCGGTCTGGCGGCGAGAGCATTCATCCGGAAGAGGTCGAGGCCGCGCTGGAAGTTCGTGATGACATCGGAGAAGTCATCGTAGTCGGTATTCCCGATCCCAAATGGGGCCAGATTGTGATTGCATGCGTTAACGGTCGGGAAGGCGACGTCGCGAAGCGCGCCATTGCTATCGACGCACATTGCAAACAATCGATGCTTGCTGGGTTCAAACGCCCGAAAGCATATTATTTCACTAATGACTTCCCGCGCAATGCGGCTAATAAAGTTTTGCGCCGTCTTCTGCGTGATGCAGTGATCGAAGCGAAGGCCATGGGCTCTGAAGATTTTCACCTGGTTGCCTAATTAGGCAACCAGGTGGCCACTGCCCCCAGAAGCTGACTGGTGACCGTTTATTGTGAGGCGTACAGTTCCTCTACCGGTCCTTCGCATACAAATCATAAGCACGCTAATCGGCTTCTAGTCTGTTTGGAGTTTGATGAACTTTCGTACGAATGTCCGGTAGTCCGTCGCCGGTCGTCTAATGATGGCTTGGAGGACGATGTCATTGCCGAACTTGAAGCCGTGCTCGTCATAATGGGTGCACATTCGCACATAGTGTTCCATCGCGTAATTGCTCCATCCCCGCTCAGTGGCCCAGGCTTTCCACTCTTCTATGTCGCGGTGAACGGCTTTCACCGGCTTGCCGAGTTCTTCACTTATTATCTCTGCCATTTCCGCATGGCTGACCGTCCCCGAACCGCACAGTTCATAAGAAGCCCCCCAAAACCTACGGTCTGTCACAATATTGGCCATCGCCTCAGCAAGATCATCGGTATCGATAACGTTCATCCGGCTGTGAACAGAATAGGGGCGCGAATAAATGCCTTCGTTGGCAATTTTTGGCCATTCTACCTGAAGGTTTTGCATGAACATTGAAGGCTGAACGACCGTATTCATGAGGTCGGATTCGATTAAATATTCCTCGATCTGTAGTTTCTTCCAGTGATGTCCAAGGTGTTCAATTTGCGGGTGATACGCGGAGCAAAAACAAAAATGCTCTACGCCTGCCGCTTTCGCGGCATCCACTATCCCCTTACCAACTTCGAACTCGTTTTCTTTGAATCGAGCCGGGATGTAGCAGACCGAGCTCACGCCATTCATTGCTTCCGCTAAATCTGCTGCGACGCCCCAGTCTCCAACAATGGTTTCCTTCACACCAAGGTTCTTCAGGTTTTTCTCGGAAACATTATTTGACGTAAGGGCCCGTAGCGGTACATCACGCGCCACCAGTTCTTTGATCAATGGAATGCCGACTGCGCCAGAGGCGCCGATAATGAGGTTCATTCTGGTACTCCTGACAGGTTTTGTCGTGTTGTCGAATGTGAGGCAATCATAAGACCGCTGAAGTCATCCTCGGCTATTATGGCCATTTAACCTCCGGAGGCATGGACATGAGAATCGCGTCTACGTTCCCGCCGGTTTTTAGCCCGAAAATAGTGCCGCGATCGTGGAGCAGATTGAATTCTACATAGCGGCCTCGCCGTCGTAGCTGATGTTCTCTCTGTTCCTCGGTCCAAGTCCTGTTCATGTGCTTTGAGATAATCTCGGGATAGACGTTGAGGAAAGCCGAGCCTACATCTTGGGTGAATGCAAGGTCATTTTCCCAGTTCCCGGTGTCGACGTAATCAAAGAAAATACCTCCAACGCCGCGGGATTCGTTTCGGTGGGGCAGAAAAAAATAATCGTCGCACCATTTCTTGAATTTTGGATAGTAATCAGGATCATACTTTTCGCATGCTTGCCGAAAAGCTCCATGGAACATCTCTGTATCGTCTTCGTCGGGATACATGGGCGTAAGGTCTCCGCCGCCCCCAAACCAAGCTTTCGATGTTACAATGAACCGGGTGTTCATGTGCGCGGCGGGCACGAGTGGCGAATGCATGTGCGAGACTACCGAAATACCCGCCGCCCAGAACCGAGGGTCTTCCTCTGCACCAGGAATCTTTTCACGAAAATCCTCCGAAAATTCCCCGTGAACGGTCGAGATATTGACCCCGACCTTTTCGAATACACGGCCTTTCATCACTGACATGACCCCGCCACCACCACCCGGTCGATCCCATATCGTTTGCTCGAAGCGGCCCGGTTTTCCATCACCCAATATTTCATTCGGTCCTGCGACTGTGTCCTCAAGGTCCTCGAACGCTATGCATATCCGGTCGCGCAGTTTCTCAAACCAGGTGCTGGCGGTTGTCTTCTTGTCGTCCATAGTTTTCTGGGTCATTACGTTGTCTGCCTTACGTAGCTGCCTTGTCAAAGCCTTCGGTCTGTCGTAACGCCTCGCCGACAACCAGGGCTGCGGCCGTTACAACATTAAGCGACCGCGCACCCGGCGCCATAGGGACAATCAGTCGTGCATCGGCTGCAGCGTGTACTTCCTCTGGGACCCCGGCGCTCTCCCGGCCCAGCAATAATGTATCGGAATCCTGAAAATTGAAATCTGTGTAAAGGTCTGTTCCCTGTGTGGTAAGGAGCACTATGCGAGATGAATTCCGGGCCGTTTTCCAGGCCTCCCAAGAGGCATGGCGTTCTATGTCCGTTCCGGCACCATAATCCATTGCGACGCGCTTCAATCTCCGATCGTCTAATATGAATCCACATGGCTCGATGATATCTATTGGGATTCTCAAACATGTGCCGAGGCGGAAAACGGCACCCGCGTTCTGTGGGATGTCGGGCTGAAACAGAGCTATTCTCATACGAAAGCCATAACGGCGATCGGACAAAGGTGCAATCGCTAGCGTTTTCAATTAGTTCACTTGAAGATTAACTACCATTTTTCCATGTCTTGGCGGGTTTCCAGCGGCCACTATTTGGACTATACCGATTTTCGAAAGTTGGTTAATGCCGATCTATGGCGGAGGAAATGTGCGGCGACGCGCCGCATGTATCGAATCCATCACCGTGGTAGCTATAAAAACAAGGAATACGGCGTCCTATAGGGAATTCTTTATGTTCGCGATTTTGCGGATTTTCAACAGACATGACATGTCGGCGGATTAACGGGAACAAGGTTTGAAGCATGGCTGATACCGAAGGCGCGCAGGCGCCCGATCACGGCTACAAAGGGGAAACCCGACGTGATTTTTTGCAACTGGCGACCGGTGCATTCGCCGCTGTTGGTGGGGCTGCGGTAGCGTGGCCGTTTATCCAGCAGATGAACCCAGCTGCGGATACGCTGGCACTTGCAACAGTCGAGGTGGATATCTCCGCAGTCGAAGTGGGCCAAGCTATCAAAGTGAAATGGCGGGGCGTACCAGTCTTTATCCGTCATCGTACTAAAGCAGAGATTGCTGCCGCCGAGGCTGTCAAACCCGGTGATCTCATTGATCCGGAGAAAGACAGCGAACGTGCACCAAAGCCTGAATGGCTTGTGCTGGTAGGGGTCTGTACCCATCTGGGATGTATCCCGCTAGGTACATCTCAGGGTGAAACAAAGGGCGAATTCGATGGGTGGTTTTGCCCATGCCATGGGTCGCACTATGACACATCCGGCCGCATCCGGAAGGGTCCCGCACCGAAGAACCTGCCGGTTCCTGAATACACTTTCATCAGCGAT
This sequence comes from Pseudomonadota bacterium, assembly GCA_036339975.1. Lineage (GTDB taxonomy): Bacteria > Pseudomonadota > Alphaproteobacteria > MPNO01 > UBA830 > UBA830. The sequence goes on from JAYYZV010000182.1 coordinate 6,436, forward strand.
AACGTCGTCAAGATCGGCTGAGGTAGAGAAATATGTCAAAATTCCAGAAACCTGCCTGGCTCGAAAACGGCATCGTCCGTTGGGTCGATCATCGTCTCCCAATCTTCTCTTTCATGAGCCACGAACTCTACGAATACCCTACGCCCCGGAACCTGAATTACTGGTGGAATTTCGGATCTTTGGCAGGGATCGTCCTGGTAATTATGATCGTCACAGGTATTACGCTTGCGATGCATTATACCCCGCACACTGCTATGGCCTTCGATTCGGTCGAACGCGTAATGCGAGACGTAAATTATGGGTGGCTGATCCGTTATATCCATATGAACGGCGCGTCCATGTTTTTCATTATAGTTTATATCCATATTTTCAGGGGGCTCTACTTTGGCTCTTACAAGGCGCCACGCGAGATCCTTTGGATACTCGGCGTTGTGATCCTACTGTTGATGATGGCTACTGCGTTTATGGGGTACGTACTCCCTTGGGGTCAGATGAGCTTTTGGGGTGCTACCGTCATCACCAACCTGTTTTCAGCTATTCCTTGGGGTATAGGAGACTATATCGTCACGCTGCTATGGGGGGGCTTTGCAGTAGATAATGCTACTCTCAACAGATTTTTTAGCCTGCATTATCTTTTGCCCTTCGTAATTGTCGGTGTTGTGGTGTTACATATATGGGCGCTTCACGTGCATGGATCGAATAACCCGATCGGGATCGATACCAAGGGCGAACAGGATGTTCTTCCATTCCATCCCTATTATACGGTTAAGGACATGTTTGGACTGGGGGTATTCTTGATTATCTTCGCCTTGTTCATCTTCTTTGCCCCTAACTATTTGGGCCATCCGGATAACTATATACCGGCCAATTCTCTATCTACCCCGGCGCATATTGTACCTGAGTGGTATTTTCTGCCGTTTTACGCAATTCTGCGCGCGGTGCCGGATAATTTCATTGGCGGTTGGACTACCGAGTGGCTCGGTTTTATCATCTTCGAAGCAAAACTGGCAGGCGTACTCGCTATGTTCGGCGCGATCGCGGTATTGTTCGTTCTGCCTTGGCTTGACCGGTCACCGGTCAGATCGTCGCGCTTCAGACCTATGTACAAGTGGTTCTTCTGGATATTTGCTATAGACTGCCTAGTTCTGGGTTATATGGGTGCGCTTCCGGCTGAGGGTATTTATGTGGTGATCAGCCGCGTCGCAACCGTCTATTATTTTGCCCATTTTTTGGTAATCATCCCGTTGCTGGCAAAGTTTGAGGTAACTAGAGAACTACCTAAAAGTATTTCCGAACCAGTCTTGAGCGGTGGCGCCGCCGCCACCCCCGGCGTTGCCGGCAAGCCGATGGAGAAAGCTTGATGAAACAGTTCGGAACCGCTCTCGTTGCCGTGGCCGTGGCGATATTTCTCGGGTCGGCTGCGCAGGCTGCCGGAGGCGGCATAACACCGCCATCACACCCTTGGGCACATTCAGGTATCTTTGGAACATTTGACCGAGCAGCGTTGCGGCGTGGAGCAAAAATATACAATGAAGTATGCGCGGCCTGCCATGGACTGCGCTTGGTTGCGTACCGTAACCTAATGGACATTGGGTTTGCAGAATCCGAGGTAAAGGCCATCGCTGGCGAACGAGAGGTTCCGGCAGAACCAAACGATGAGGGAGAGATCGAAATGCGGCCGGCTATTATGTCGGATAGATTTGTGTCGCCGTTTCCAAACGAGAACGCGGCGAGGGCGTCCAATGGCGGAGCATTGCCGCCTGACCTTTCTCTGATCGTTAAAGCCCGTCCTGGCGGTGCTGATTATATTCACGCATTGCTCACGGGATATAAGGAAGAAGCGCCGTCGGGCATTCAGGTCCCGGAGGGGATGAACTATAATCAATATTTTGTGGGTAACATGATAGCAATGGCCCCGCCGCTGGTAGAAGATGGCGTAGAATACGCCGATGGCACCAAGGCTACCGTCGAACAGATGTCGGAAGACGTTACAGTGTTCCTTGCTTGGGCAGCGGAGCCGGAATTGGAGGAACGGAAGCGGATGGGTATCAAGGTGATCCTTTTCTTGCTGGTCCTGACAGGGCTTCTTTATGTTGTGAAACGCCGGATTTGGTCCGACGCTCATTAGAGCCTCCTGAAACATCCAATACGGTTGCAGGCGGATCTTTCGAGGTTCGCCTGTTTTTGTTGGGGGGAAGTGAAACAAAGTATCGGCAGTTACAAGCTGCGTGCCGGGTGCCGCGACCTGAGTAATTTGCTGCATTTTGACGCCTGGAAGCGTAGGTAAGGATTGATCACCCCGGTGGCTTCCGACAAAACGTGAGTCAATATTTTGGAGAGATATATGATAGAGCCTGGCACTCCCCCCGTTATTGGTGTTATTGGCGGCAGCGGTGTTTACGAGATCGACGGGTTAATCAATACCGAATGGAGGCAGATCGTTTCTCCCTTCGGTATGCCGTCGGACGAATTATTGTTTGGAGAACTCGATGGTCAGGAGATCGTTTTTCTTCCGAGACACGGGCGCGGCCACAGTGTGCCGCCGGGCAGACTGAATTTTCGTGCCAATATCGATGCCCTCAAGCGGGCCGGTGTCACCGAGATTCTGTCGATTAGCGCTGTTGGTTCGCTGAAAAATGAATATCCCCCCGGACATTTTGTTCTGGTGGATCAGTTCATCGACCGTACTTTCGACCGCAAGAAAACGTTTTTTGATGAAGGCTGTGTCGCCCACATTTCTATGGCGGATCCAATTTGCAGCCGTCTCTCGGGACATTTGGCGAGCGCCCTCGACGATACCGGGATTAATTATTCTCAGGGTGGCGTTTATATGGTCATGGAAGGTCCGCAGTTTTCCACCCGCGCCGAGAGCCGTCTCTACCGGTCTTGGGGTTGCGACGTCATTGGCATGACTAACATGCCGGAGGCCAAACTCGCCCGAGAGGCGGAGATGTGTTACGCGACTGTCGCCATGGTTACCGACTATGATTGCTGGCATGAGGATCACGAGGACGTAACTATTGAAGGCGTCATCAAGATCATGCATGACAATGCGGATAAGGCACGGGCACTGATCAAGGAGGTTGTTCCAAAGCTGTCTGGTCGGGGTCTTTCATGCAACTCTGGCTGCCACACAGCGCTGGAATATGCGATTATCACCGCACCCGATGCCCGCGATCCGGAAACTGTCGCGAAGCTGGATGCGGTAGCATATCGAGTTCTAGGCGCATGAACGTCGATGGCGAAGCGTTTCGGACCATCTGGCTTGGCCGAGACGGCGAGACTGTACAAATTATAGACCAGACGCGGCTACCATTTGAATTTGTTGTCGTCCAGCTACAAAATGTGGCTGAGGTGGTCACCGCTATAAGTGAAATGTGGATACGTGGTGCGCCGCTGATTGGGGCGACGGCGGCCTACGGAATTGCGCTAGCGATGCGTGATGATCCGTCGAATAAAAGCCTCTTCGTTGCTGGAGAAAAATTGATGGAGACGCGGCCAACTGCGGTAAATCTCCGTTGGGCGGTTAATGAGATGACGAACCTGCTCCTGCCACTCGCGCCTAATGCCCGCCTCAAGGCAGCGTACATCCGCGCCGGACAAATCTGCGATGAGGACGTCGCTATATGTTCTTCAATTGGCGATCACGGCATGCAACTTATTCACCGTGCATGGGAGGCACGTGGCAAGCGGGACCGGGTCAACGTCCTAACCCATTGTAACGCCGGCTGGCTGGCCACGGTCGACTGGGGTACGGCGCTGGCTCCCATCTACAAGGCACACGACGCGGGTATTCCCGTTCATGTATGGGTCGATGAGACCCGGCCGCGGAACCAGGGAAGTAGCCTGACTGCGTGGGAATTGGGGAAACACGGCGTGCCGAATACCGTCATCGTCGACAACGCCGGCGGACATTTGATGCAGCACGGGCTCGTGGATATGGTCATTACTGGCACTGACCGGACTACAGCATCTGGTGACGTTTGCAACAAGATTGGTACTTATCTAAAAGCGCTGGCGGCGCATGATAATGATGTACCGTTTTATGTTGGTCTGCCGGGACCGACTATTGACTGGACGATCGAAGACGGTGTTCGAGACACCCCCATCGAACAACGCGATGTCGAGGAAGTCACGAGGGTCACCGGTCTATCTTCATCCGGAAATATTTCGACGGTCAGCATCCTACCTGAGGGCAGTTTAGTGGCGAATTATGCCTTCGATGTAACACCTTCGCGGCTGGTTACGGGCCTTATTACCGAGCGCGGCATCAGTGCCGCGTCAAAGACTGGTCTAGCGGAACTATATCCGGAGATGGTGGGTTAGGCATTATACCCCAGGAGGGGTCAGCCTGGCCTCCATATCAGGGGTCTATACGGACACCCGAGTAGTTCGCCTGAAGGGGGAGCGAGACGCTGCAGAAACTGATATCATTTGGGGTTATAGTGCTTTGTTTTTGGAAATGTCTTTTGCCCACGGGCAGTATATGCAGGTGTCTCAATAAGCCGGGCTTGAATAGCTGTCGGACTGCTATCAAATTGCGCTCCGAGTTATCGGAGACACAGGATTTTTGATGAAAAGCAAATGGTCAGGAAAAGCTGCAAAGGATGCCGTCCGACACTACGTCAAACACGGCATAGCGGAGGATCTGGCGCTACGTATATACACGACGCGTCTGCTGGGTAATGATCCCCGGCTGGTATTACATGGAGGTGGTAACACGTCGGTCAAGACGACTATGACCGATACTGCGGGGGACACAGTAGAGGTTGTTTGCGTTAAGGGATCGGGCTGGGGCATGGGCGATATTGAGCCCCCCGGCATGCCCGCGGTTCGGCTCGATGCCATCCGGAAGCTACGCAAGTTGAACAAACTCTCGGACGAAGACATGGTGAACGCTCAGCGCGGAGCGTTGCTTGATTCAAGCTCACCGAACCCTTCGGTAGAAACACTACTACATGCCTTCCTACCCCATAAATTTGTCGATCATACCCATTCAGACGCTGTTCTGTCCGTCACGGATCAGCCAGATGGCGCCGATATCTGTCAGGAAATCTTCGGAGATCGCGTTGCGCTGGTACCCTATATCATGCCTGGATTCGATTTAGCGCTATCTTGCGTACGCGCTTGGGAAAAACACCCGCATGTCGAGGGTCTCGTCCTTCTGAAGCATGGTATTTTCACCTTCGGGGACGATGCGCGTGAGGCATATGAACGTATGGTTGAACTCGTTACTGTTGCGGAAAAAAGGCTGTCCCGGTGCAAACCGGCGAAATCATTTGCGCCCCGCCGCCAACCCGTCAGCATCGCCAAGGTTGAAGAGATCTCGCCTATCCTGCGCGGCGCTTTGACAGAAACAGTGGCTCTGGGAAGGCGTCGAATGGTGCTTGACTATAGGTCTGCGCCACACGTAATCAATTTTGTTAACGGCAGAGATGTGTTTCGGTATGCCACGGTCGGTCCGGTGACGCCCGATCATGTAATCCGCACAAAGCCCAAGCCTCTTATCGTACCAGCGCCAAAGGCGAACGAATTGGATGGATTTGCTGCTTTAGTGACATCGGCCGTCAAAAAATACGGGGTCGAATACGCCCGCTACTTTGAACGGAACAATAAAAGGCATACAACATCTAAAATCATGCTCGACCCCATTCCTCGGGTGATTCTGATGCCGGGCTTGGGATTGTTTGGAATTGGAAAGTCCGCCAAAGACGCAGGGATAGCGGCCGACCTAGCAGAAACCACAGCACGGGTTGTGGCGGATGCGGAACGTCTTGGAACTTATGAATGCATCCCCGAAAGAAACGTCTTCGAGATCGAATATTGGTCCCTCGAACAGGCTAAGCTCGGTGGGGCAATAGAAAAACCTTTGGCGCGTCACGTGGTTGCTGTAACGGGAGGTGGTTCCGGAATAGGCGCTGCCACTGCCGCTGCTTTCGCGGCGCAGGGTGCCGAGGTGGCCATTCTTGATCGTGATCTGGATGCCGCGCAGATGATCGCGGGCCGTCTCGGCGGGATTGCAGTAAAATGTGACGTGACGAGAATAGCGTCGATAGAACGGGCGTTCGCAAATATATGCAGAGCGTTCGGCGGCCTCGACATTCTAGTTTCTAACGCCGGTGCGGCTTGGCAGGGGTGCATAGGTGATGTTGATGAAAAAACTCTCAGGGACAGCTTCGAGCTTAATTTTTGGGGGCATCAGCGCTGCGCTCAAGCTGCGGTCATGATCATGAAGGCTCAAAAGACGGGCGGGGTGTTGCTCTTCAACGCGTCTAAGCAGGCGGTTAATCCTGTTCTGAACTTCGGTCCTTATGGCCTGCCGAAGGCATCGACACTGTTCCTATCGCGCCAATATGCGCTAGATCACGGCGCCGACGGCATTAGATCCAATGCTGTAAACGCCGACCGCATCCGTTCGGGTCTTCTGACCAACGGCATGATTAGATCACGATCGAAGGCCCGCGGTCTGAGTGAGGGGGAATACATGGCGGGCAATCTGCTTGGGCAGGAGGTGACGGCTGAAGATGTCGCCCAAGCATTCGTCGACCTGGCGCTTGCGAAAAAGACCACAGGCGCGGTTTTGACGGTCGACGGTGGGAATATAGCGGCGGCGCTTAGATAAGAAAACCTTCCCCCATAGAGGGGGAAGGTTTCTTTCTATCAAGTTTCCGGGTCAGGAAGCGTGTTGTTCCATCCATGAGACTGCTCGAGCGAAGGCTCGTTCGGTGGCGCCGGGATTAAAGGAATCCCTGTCGTTGCAAGTGAACCCATGCCCTGAATCGTCATAGACATAAAGCGGGCTGTCTTGCAGCGTATCTTTGATTTTCTGCAAATCGTCGAGCGGGATTGCGGCATCCTTGTCGCCGAAATGGAACTGCGTCGGGCAGTTAGGCTTCATGTCGTCGACCTTTGCAGCGATGCCGCCGCCATAGAACGGCATGGCTGCCGAGACACCATCAACCGTGCAGGCCGCGACATAGGTTGCATATCCGCCAA
>JAYYZV010000183.1:0-10615 GCA_036339975.1 Pseudomonadota bacterium
TCGGATAGTATTGTACAGGCACCATAGTTAAGTGGGAAATTCATAGAATTCCCAAGTCCGTACGCAAAAAACAGCTTCGCCGCCGAGAACATAATATCGCTTTCGGTAATGTCGAGAACTGGTTCCGTATATAAGACGCTGTTTACCAGCAAATCGCGCTGACGATGGACCGTCCCTTTTGGACGCCCCGTCGAGCCCGAAGAATAGAGCCAGAAACATTCCGCCATAGCATCCGACGGGTACGGCGCCAGATCTTTACTGGCCGCATCAATCATTTCCTCGATTCCGCCATCGCCTTCCGTCTTGGACAAAAACGGAGGTTTATGAGAAGCGGTGGCTAGTGCCTGCTCCACCTCTCCGGCGAATTCTGGGGAATAGACCAACGCCGCACACTCGGAATCCTCGATCATGTATTGGTAATCTTTTGCCCGGAGTAGCGTGTTAATAGGCACCGGGACGATGCCGGCTTTGATTGCACCGTAATACAGATACACGAATTCGGGACAGTCTTTGACGATCATCAGCATACGCTGACGCGGCCGAATATCAGCCTTGAGCAAGGCATTGCCGAAGCGGTTAACACGTTCCGCCAGTTGCCCGTACGTGACCTCCTCCTTTTCGGTAATGTAGGCGAGTCGTTCTGCCCGACCCTCGTTCAGGTGGCGGTCAATCATATGGACCGCAACGTTGAAAGATTCCGAAAAAGTAAACACCGGCGCATCGCCGGAGCGGTCAATTTGGACCGTGTTGGTTTCCATCGTTAACTCCCTCACTATCTTATCCGGCCTTTTTAGCCAGTCTTGGTGGCTTGTTTTTACCGCCACCTAGAAACGGATGGAAGAAGGTTAGGCTTAAAACCCGATCCTAATTTTATCAATGAAATCTGACATATTCGTAGTCGAACGGATTACCGTGAATGCCACGGGTTGGGGGTGCAATCCAACTGGCTATCTTGCCCAACTCGTAACAGGGTTTCATTAGCGTTTGAACAAACTCGCGATCGCTCTCCGTCGGCAACCAATCGGATTTGTTCTTACTCCATTCCGCTTCAGATAATACTCGACCGTCGGGCGAAACCTTCACATCGGCAAAATTACCGATAGCACGGTGGAACCCACGATGCGGCAGCTGGAATTTGAAGTCCTGTCCATATTTTTCAATAACTTTATTCCAGCGAGTCATGCCACGCTGGCAGTCATCAATATAATCCTGGCGCAGCTTTTCGTTTACCGATGTCAGCGCCGGATGCTGTTCTTCTACGATCTTATCTCCCTGAAGCATCAGCACTGGGTAGCTGTAATCGACCAGACGGTGGTCGTCGTCAATTTTCCCCTCATGGAAGCGCCCCTTAAGACCCTGAGTGTAATAGTTTGCTGCATTCGTCGACAGTTCCTGACCGAAAAGATCGACCGATACAGAATAATGGAAATTGATCCACCTTTGCATGGTCGGCAAATCGATTGCGCCCGCCTGACGTATACGTTCTGGATCATCCGTGCCTAGCTCTTCCATCACCTCGCTCGTCCGTTTTACGATGCGCATTACGCCAGATTCCCCGACAAACATGTGATGTGCTTCTTCGGTAAGCATAAACTGGCAGGTACGTGCTAATGGGTCGAAACCGCCTTCGGCAAGGGATGCGAGCTGATACTTACCATCACGGTCCGTGAAAAATGCAAACATGAACATTGAAAGCCATTCTGGTGTAGGCTCATTAAATGCGCCAAGGATACGAGGCTTGTCAGGGTCTCCCGAGTGCCTTTCGAGCATCATCTCTGCTTCCTCGCGACCATCGCGACCGAAATGTGCATGAAGCAGGTACACCATTGCCCACAGATGCCTGCCCTCCTCCACATTAATCTGGAAAAGGTTGCGCAGATCGTAAAGCGATGGAGCAGTTTGTCCGAGGATACGTTGTTGCTCGACGGATGCAGGTTCCGTGTCTCCCTGTGTAACGATAAGGCGCCGCAGGGTCGACCTGTACTCACCCGGGACTTCCTGCCACACTGGTTCTCCCTTGTGATCACCAAAACCGATCTTGCGATCCGGTATAGGCTCGTTGAGAAAAATTCCCCAGCGATATTCCGGCATTTTTACATAGTCAAAGTTAGCCCAACCATTTGCGCTCACATCCACTGCTGTCCGCAGGTAGACATCGTAGCCCTGCGTTCCTTCCGGTCCTAATTCATCCCACCAGCTCAGGTAGTTCGGTAGCCAGGATTCGAGAGCCCTTTGCAAGCGCCGGTTCTCATTGAGATCGACGTTGTTCGGGATGCGTTCATTGTAATTTATGGACGACATATTCTAGTCCTTGATAATTAGGTTGGAAACCAACAGGTGCAGGGTCAGACCCGTTGCTTGTTATAATCGGCTTTCTGACCCGACCCGTAGACCTGCAGAGCACCATCTTCTCCAACGGCATTCGGTCTCTGGAAAATCCAGTTTTGCCACGCTGACAGCCGCCCAAAAATTTTAGTTTCCAGCGTTTCAGGACCAGCAAATCTGAGACTTGCCTCCATTCCCGTCAGAGCATCTGGCGAAAAACTCGCCCTTTCTTCGATTGCAATGCGAACCTCGTCCTCCCAGTCGATATCGTCGGGGGCGAACGTGACCAATCCAAGTTCTTCAGCGTCCAGCGCTACAAGGTTTTCGCCTATTGTTGACTTAATATTATCTACTTGTGACGGATCGTTGAGGAACCTGTGCGCCAGCCGGCTCAACCCGTTCGGCATCTCAAGCGGGCCGAAATTCATTTCGGTCAGCACGACCGCGGCTTCGGGTGCGTTGGAGCCCTCAAAGGTACCATCCAACATGTAAGACCGGTCAGCCGCAAGCACCAGCTCTAAAAGGGTACCTGTAAAACAACTGCCTGGTTCAATAAGCGTGATGATCGAACGAGAGGAAACGTCGACACGCTTGAATGTCCGTTTCATAAACAGGGTGATTTCACGAATCAGCCAATGATCAGAGTTTCCTAAAAGCACTTTATCTGCCGCTTCCACGTTCTCCGAGTGGCCCTCCGTCTTGAAGATCCAAGTACCTATATCCTGTTCGTTTACGCGGAGTTCCATGATCGCGTCCTCGAGGTCGCGACACATAGCAAAGGGCCAGAACTTAGCTCCCTGCGCCTCAACTCCGCCAACATCGGCTGGCGGCATTTTCGAGGGGGCGGAAATCATAATTGTGGCAGTTGCGAGTTCTCGATTGATATCAACTGTCAGAGTGTCGTAGGCAATATGGCTGCCTTCGATTACTCGGTTAAGCGGCGTCAGTTCAATCCCTGTGGCATCTAGTGGGCGATCACTATATGAGGCAAACTCGGCAGCACGTTCGGCGACTGCGTCATTAAATTTTGAACGTGGAACAACTTCGTCAACAAGTCCCCAGTCGGTCGCACGTTTTCCACGGATACCCTCAGAAGTTGTACAAAAGTAATCCGCCCGGTCGTGGCGGACCTTACGCTTGTCGACCAGCCTGGTCAGGCCGCCGGTCCCAGGGAGGACAGCAAGCAAAGGCAACTCGGGCAGCGATACCGTTGAAGAACCGTCATCGATCAGCATGATATGATCACAGGCAAGCGCTAGTTCATAACCGCCGCCGGCGCACGCGCCGTTCACGGCGGCAATAAAACGAATGCCAGAATGATCAGTGGTGTCTTCAATACCGTTACGCGTTTCATTGGTGAATTTGCAAAAATTCACTTTATGGGCGTGGGTCGACTGGGACAGCATCCTGATGTTTGCGCCAGCGCAAAAAACTCGGTCTTTGTCAGAGGTCATTATGACCGCACCAACCTCTGGGTGCTCGAAGCGAATTCGTTGCAAGGCATCATGGAGTTCGATGTCTACGCCCAGATCATAGGAATTTAGCTTTAGCTCATAACCCGGGACCAGCGTCGCATTCTCGTCAACATCGAGTGCCAGGCGCGCAACACGACCGTCAATAGTCAGCTTCCAATGTTTGTATTGGTCTGGGCTCGTCCGAAATTCGATACGCGGCTCGTCGGCACTTATCATTGGTGAAGATTCGGTCGACATGGCGCCTCCAATGTAATCCCGCCTTTACGGGTTCCCCGGAATTCCGCGGATTTTGGTTGTTGTATTTACGACAAAATACTGACTATTTGGATAGTATGTTAATCTCAACACAAAATCAAGAGTTTTGGTGAATGTTTATAGAAAACGACAAAACAGACGGGCAGTTGCCGACATGTGGTGATCTGGTAAGTTTGCACCTAACGTAAATATGACCTCTCAAAAGAAAAATTAGGTACCACCGTTTTATGTGGGGCTAGGCAGCCGAGGCAATGGCGAAAACGGAAATCAAGCAGGCAACATTCTTCGGATGGCTGGACCGGAATGCGCGCGAAATACCCGAAAAGATAGCAATTCGTTCACTCGACCAAGACAAGCAAATTACACATGGAGAACTGTTCCGGATAGCCAACCAGATCGGGCGTTACTACGAAGCCCGTGGCATAGGACCAAATGACCGAGTAGCCCTTTTGTCGAACAACTCAATTGAGCATCTAATCGTTTACCTAGCCTCGTTGGCCTATGGTTGTACGATTTGCACCATCCATGTCGAGATGAATGCACGTTATTTCGAGAGCATCCTAAAAGCCGTCAATGCCCTGCTGGTAATTGAAGAACCGGACATTCCAGCATTGGACGGGCTGCCGAAAAAGGTTGGTGGAGAGTGGCAATCGCTAGGGGAATGGATGCCGGAGGGCTGCACCGGAATATTCGCCGAATTCGAAAAATTTGAAGATACAGTTGGTAACTGGCCCGTGGCGTCAAGGACCGACGACGTATCTATCTTTTATACATCTGGCACATCCTCCAAACCAAAGGGCGTCGTCTGCTCTTATGCCGAATTATTCGACAACACCATGCCAATCTCGGATGCCTTTGGCATCACATCCGAAGACCGTATCCTCGATTATCGATCTATGAACTGGATGTCGGCGCAGGTTCTGTCCGCAATTGGGCCCATAGCTAAGGGGGCAACTCTGTTTCTGGCAAGAAAATTCTCGGTCAGCCAGTTTTTCAAATGGGTTAACGACTTCGACATCACCGTAGCCGCCGGAAACCCAACTATCATCAACATGTTGGTCAATAGAGAAGGGCATCGCGGCAAAGGCGCGGCACCCAGTCTGCGATTCATAACGTCGAGCTCCGCGCCTCTGTTGGTATCAGAATGGCAGCGCTTCGAAGAAACTTTCGGCATCCAAGTATGCCAAGGATACGGGGCCAGCGAAGTAGGCTGGATAGCGGGAAGCAACGAAAAGGTCCGCAAAATGGGGTCTGTCGGGCGCCCAGTCGCCTACCAGAAAGTCACTATTGTCAACGCGGAGGGGAGTGAACTACCCGCAGATGAAATTGGCGCAATCCAATTGAACGGAAACCCTTCGGGAAGATATCGGTATTTAGATGAAGACGGATCAATCCGAATTAATTCTGAGGGTTCGTCGCTTACTGGTGACCTCGGGTTCATAGACAAGGACGGGTTTCTATTCGTCACCGGACGCGAAAAAGACCTGATCATTCGAGGTGGCGTCAATATTTCACCCCTTGAAATTGACAATGTCATCTTGCAGATGTCCGACGTCGCCGACGTTGCTACAGTCGGGGTACCAGATGTCACTTATGGCGAGCAGGTGGTCGTCTATGTCCAGCCCAAAGACTTCTGCCGGATCACACCAGAAACCGTTCTAGAACACTGCAGTCGTCTGCTCGCTGAGTTCAAGATTCCATACGAAATAATTTTCCGAGAAGCATTACCAAAGACAGAGCGAGGCAAAATGGACCGGAACGCCCTTTCCGAAGAATGGAAGCGGGAGCACGCCATTACCTGAGCCAGCGGTGTCAGATGTACCGTTATTAAAATAATCCAGTTTTAAGTGCCCGCTCCCAGAAACGCGGTTGCCTCGATCTCGACCAATGCGCCTGGGGCCGCCAGCGCGGAAATCGCAACAAGCGTCGAACACGGCATTCTGCCGGAGAAAAACTCGCCGCGAGCCTTACCGAAACCGGACCGGTTCTCCATATCCGTCAAATATATGTTGAGTTTAGCAACATCCTCGATGCGCCCACCTGCCGCTTCGATCAGAGACTTAATCTTCTGGAAGCAATTTACCGACTGCTCGTAAACGTCGCCAGTAGTGTCGCTAGCTATCATTCCGGACAAGATCAGTTGGTTGCCAACCTTGAGACAGTTGCTATAAATGTTACCCTTTGGTTCCGGCACCCCGGGAACGGATAATTTGGTAATTTTGTCCATTTGACTTTCCCCTTATTCCGCCGCGAAGGCGCTTTCTTTAACAGCACGAGCCTGACGCTCTGCTTCGTCCGCCATCATTTTGCGCACACGCGCGACTCCGTTATCGTGACCATACAGATATTCGTGCCGGTCTGCTTCCGGCGCCATTCGCTCTGCAATCAACCTATCCTGTTCAAGGACGTGCCAGTGCCTACCTTCAAGGCGATTTTTATACAGAAACCGCCAAACATCGCGCTCCCAACCAGACACCTTACGGTGTCGCCAGAAAAAGCAGGCACATGACTCAGCGTCGATAGGAGTGATGTGAAACACAATCCCAAAACTGCCGCCAGGCCCCCCAGTCGCCGGATAGGGTATCTCCAGACAAACGGCCTGAAAATCGACATCATACCATTCTGACCAGTCAAAATTTACGTCTTTCTGACCTTTTTTCTCGAACACAAAACCAGTATCAGTTGTACGCGTGGCGAATACTGCTTCTGTCTCACCTTCCGCCATGGAATGAGAAATTTGGTGCAGAAATACACCGTGCATAGGGTCCATATTATTGTCGATCATATACCGATAAGGACAACGCCATTCGGTATAGGCGAGGAACGCCTCATAATCATCCCCCGTCAGGCGTTCGGGCGGGCTGAAAGGCGCGACCGGCGTTCCAAGGTCATCGCCAAGCCAGGCATAAATGACTCCACGGAGTATCTCGACCGGATACGTGCGGACAGCAAGGGACCCGGAAAGGTCGCAACTCGGCTCGCCCGGCACTCTCGCAACCGTCCCATCGCCCATAATTTCCAACCCGTGATAGGCACAGACCAGACGGTCCCCGTCATGACGGGCAAGCGACAAAGGCGCACCGCGGTGCGGACAACGATCATCCTGAAGGTGGTATGCGCCTATACTATCCTTCCAAAGGATGAGATCGCGGTTCCATCTTTTAATTGGGAGTGAGCCCTCCGTAAGGAGATCCGTCCGACAGATTCCGTACCATCGGTTTCGCAGGCCGGTGTCCAGTATACGTCGGGCTGCTTCATCGATGCGATATCGGGGCGGCTGCTGTGTCATTTCGCTCAGTCCTGACCTATTCGCTAAGGGCTTTCATATGGGTGGCAAAATTGTCTTCGGTCCAGGTCTCCCCATCGGGGGACGTTAGGCCCTTCTCATTCAATGCGTCGGCTATACCCTTCAGGTCGTGAGTACCCTGACCAAATATCTCTTCCAGCGCGTCACCGAGCGCGCGTTCATATGGACCGGCGTTGCCGTCGCCTGCCTGCCATTGCTCCATGTATAGCCCATTATGCGGCAGCCGTGGATGATCGCCACCTCCGGCTCCGCTACTGATTTTCTTGGCCTTTGCACCGGGTGAATCAGGCACAATGTTACGTTCCCGCGCTTCGCCCCCAAGCCGTTCACGGACGGCCATAAAATCATAAGATACAAAAGTCTCTGTCCGGAACACACCCCAGGCATATTTTTCGAGAGCGACGTTTACCGCTTGAATTTTCGACGGCGGCAAACGCAAAGTGACAATCTGTCCTATCCCCATCACTACATTCCAAAAAATAACTTCAACGCCGTCGGGCGGGAAGTTGTCCCACCAACCACGTTCGTCAAGCTTGGACTGAAATTGTTCAAGCGCCTGCGACTGATCGTGCCGCAGAAACACCGTCAGCATGATGTCTTCGCGTTTAATATCGCTCACCATCGAAGATAACCCCCCCCCAGATCAAAATCGCAAGGCAACACCCAGCACCCGACCCTGATTACAACCCCGCAAGCCAAGTCGAGCAAGACCTTATAACTAATCCGTTCTCAGATATCGCTATCGATATTGGAAATATTGAGAGGTCCGATACGTAACTTTGGTCGCTAGTATGAGTGCTACATACGTCACGGTGCCTCAGAACCATGATCGGAAGCAATCATTTCGCCAAGAATATTCCGGAACTGCAAAGGCGCGTTGTCGATATTGATATCGACAACTGGACGGTCGCCGAATTTCTCCAGCGCCTGCTGCTGTCGTTCCAGCACTACGACATCCTCCATGAACGTTTGCAACCCACCCTTCGCCAAAACCTCCGAGACAACATCGTCTTTTAGTCTGTAGTTACGGGCAAAGGCCCAGTGATAATGGGTCGTAGTTTCTGTTTCTGGAGTGATGATGTGGTTTGACCACATCGAAATTCCCTGTGACCGGTCGCCCTCCGGCGCGCCCGTGCCCGCGTCAGCGCAGCCAATATCCAACGTGACCGTTGAAGGCGCTTGCCATTTAATTAGTTGCCAGCGGTCCACTTCTCCAGTGAACTTGCGGGCTTGATCGTACATCGGGGGTGCCGTGAAACCGAGCATCCAGCGCTCAACACCGATACTAGCCCCCTCGCGGGTGGTCTTCACAGGCACCAGAGCCTCTTTAGGGTCACCGGCGATCGTTTCCTTATGGACATAACTTACATGAGTCAGATCGAGCAGATTATCGATCAGCAGGCGATAGTCCGCCTTCATGTGAAGGTGGCCGCCGGTCTGGACCCAGTCGGGATGGTCAAGCCAAAACAGGTCGGGGATGTCTTTGTCATCGGCACGCGCGGGATCTCCACACCAGATCCAGATCAAAGCGTGGCGCTCGCAGACGGGATAAGAACGGATTTCTGCCCCCGGCGGGACACGGCTCTGACCGGGGACGCTGACGCAAAGACCCGCGCTATCAAATTCGAGACCGTGATATCCGCACTGCACGGTATCACCTGTGATTCTCCCTAGAGACAGCGGAAGATGCCGATGACAGCAACGATCCTCCAATGCGACAGGAACCTCTTGGGCATTACGCCAGAGAACAACCGGGTCGCCCAAGATGGTCTTGGCGAGTGGAATACCAAGTTCTAAATCACTCGCCCAACATGCGGCGTACCAAGCGTTTTTTACGAATGATTCAGTCATCGCAAGCCAACTTAATGCATGACCATGCCACCATCGACCACGATGGCTTGGCCGGTGACAAAATCAGACGCAGGAGATGCTAGATAAATCAGCGCGCCCAACAGGTCATCCGGCGCCTGTTCTCGTTTCACAGACCGACCGGTCAAGCTAAGGTTTACATAGAATTCTAACTTTTCGCGCTGCGCCTCGATCTGGTCACTCATCGTAAAACCTGGGGCTATCGTATTCACGGTGATACCGTCACCTCCTAGCTCGCGAGCCAGCGCCTTGGTCATCGCGTCGACCGCTCCCTTTGAAGCCACATAGTGAAGCATCAGTGGCACACCCGAATAAATGGTGCTGGAAGAAATATTGATGACCTTGCCATACCCCTTCTTCTTCATTTCCGGTGCCGCCGCCTTAATGCAGTTGAATACGCCACGGGTATTAATAGCCATGACCTTATCCCACTCGTCACCATCGATTTCGAGAAAACTTCTCCGCTCCAACGCTGCGAAAAGCGCCGCATTGGTAACCAAAATATCGGCGGACCCGTACGCCGATACAGTCTCCGACACCATAGCCTCACACGCAGCCATATCGGTCACATCGACCGTCATCCCCATAGCTTCACCGCCTTTGTCCTCGATCGTCTTGACGGCATCCGCCGTATCGAGGATATCGGACAGGCAGACCTTAGCCCCTTCCGCGGCCAACGCCTCCGCGTAAACTGCGCCTATCCCCTGTGCCGCACCGGTGACGATCGCCGACTTGCCTTTGAGTTGCGTCATTTTACTACTCCCAGTTAGGTCCAATTCTGTTCTTGCCTCAATCATACACCGGCTCTGACAGCGGTGCGACATTAGTCCGCAGTCGGGACCCACTTCACCGGTGACAGAATAAATTGCATTCTATAAATGCATAAATTTTCTACGAAAGGTTGCGATCGTTTAGAATCGACCAGACCTTCTCCGGTGTGATGGGCATATCCATGTCCAAGACGCAGCAGTCCTTAATGGCGTCACACACTGCGTTCACAAATGCCGCAGTAGCGGATACCGCTGCACCTTCACCACCGCCCTTCACACCCAGCGGATTATTGGCCGTAGGCACCTCATGCAGTCTTGTATTGAAGTTAGGCACATCATCGGCACGCAATAGGCCGTAATCCATGAATGATCCCGCAATCAATTGGCCGGACCCGCGATCGTAAACGCCGTTTTCGATAATTGCCTGACCAATTCCCTGTACAATAGAACCGTGGGCCTGTCCTTGCAAAATCATTGGGTTTATTGCCTTGCCTGGGTCGTCAACGGTGGTGTGGGCTACAACGGTCAGTCGCCCTGTCGCCCGATCAATTTCGATTTCAGATACCGCCGCCCCATTTGGATACGCCGCAGAACGGCCTCTAAAGAGATGGTCT
>JAYYZV010000184.1:0-3910 GCA_036339975.1 Pseudomonadota bacterium
ATCTCGAGCCATCGGAATTCACCGCCTTATCAATGGAATATGCCGAGTTGTCTCCAGTCGTTGAACTGGTAAAGGCACTGAAGGAAACGCGGTCGGATTTGGCGGAATTGGTAGAGCTCGTCGCCGATGGCGACGCTGAAATGAAGGAACTAGCAGAAGCGGAGTCACAAAAATTAAAAGCGCGCTTGCCGGGGCTTGAACAAGAATTGCGCGTAATGCTGCTGCCAAAGGATTTGGCAGATGCGAAGAACGCGATCCTGGAAGTCCGGGCCGGAACCGGCGGCGACGAAGCCTCTCTCTTTGCAGCCGAGCTGTTCCGAATGTATCAACGCTATGCTGATATCCGTGGCTGGAAATTTGAAACTATGAGTATTAGCGATACGGGGCTGGGTGGATACAAAGAAGCGTCCGCGTTAATTTCCGGCCGTGGTGTGTTCGCGCGGCTAAAGTTCGAGTCAGGTGTTCATCGGGTTCAACGTGTGCCGACGACGGAGTCAGGTGGAAGGGTTCACACATCGGCGGCTACGGTTGCTGTGTTGCCGGAGGCGGAAGAGGTCGATGTGCATATAAATGACAAGGATTTGCGGGTCGATATCTTCCGAGCCAGCGGTCCAGGCGACCAATCCGTGAACACTACGGACAGCGCTGTGCGCATCACCCATATCCCAACCGGCATCGTTGTCTCTCAACAGGACGAGAAATCGCAGCATAAGAACCGCGCCAAGGCGATGAAAATTCTGCTGGCGCGGATCTACGATCACGAGCGGGAGCAATTGGACGCCGCCCGCGCCGCGGACCGGCGCAGCCAAGTCGGTAGTGGTGACCGCTCTGAGCGCATCCGGACCTATAATTGTCCGCAGGGGCGCGTGACCGATCACCGTATAAATCTGACCCTACACAAGATTGATAAGGTCGTGGATGGTGAGGCACTTGACGAGGTTATCGACCCGCTAGTCGCTGACCATCAGGCGGCGAGGCTGGTAAGCCTGGAATGAGCGACATTATGACCTGCCTGAAGCAGGGCGCGGAAACGTTGGCGGCGGCAGAAATCGAAAACCCCTGGCGTGAAGCGCGTTTGCTGCTGCTCCATGCGACTGGACTGACAGAAGCGGTTTTGATCGGATATCCAGAGCGCCCGGTTGAAGAGGTGGACCATTTCACTGATCTCGTCAGGCGCCGGGCCCTGCGTGAACCGATGTCTCATCTGCTCGGCCGGCGGCAGTTCTGGAGCCTGGCATTTGAGGTCACGGCGGATACGCTCGATCCGCGGCCGGACAGCGAAACGATCATCGAAACTGTGCTCGATAGAATCCAAGAGATTGAAACACCTCTTTACATCCTTGATCTTGGCACCGGTACAGGATGCTTGCTAGCGGCGCTTTTGAGCGAATACCGTCATGCTTGGGGCATTGGTGTAGAGCGTGACCCAGGAACGGCTAAGGTAGCGCAAGGAAATTTTCGACGGTTGGGGCTAGATTGCCGCAGCTGCGTGGTGGTCGCGGACTGGACCGTGCCTCTTCGCGGAAAATTCGACCTCATTGTTACTAATCCTCCCTATATCCCTTCGGCAGATATCGCCATGCTTCAGCCCGAGGTTGCGATTTTTGAGCCCGAATTAGCATTGAATGGTGGTACTGACGGCCTGGACGCCTATCGCAAAATATTTCCGGGAGTATCCTCATTGCTAGCGCCAGGGGGCATTGTGATTGCTGAATTCGGCAAAGGGCAGGAAGAGGGGGTGATTCGTTTAGCAGAGACAGCTGGATTGGTGAGTTGGGAAGTTCGTACCGATCTCGCCGGACGACCGCGTTGTCTGGTCTGCACGCTGTGATCTGTGTCGAATTAATACTTGAATACAGTTGGCAGCAGCTGATTTTGCAGGTGAATTCAGGTTACGGACAGCTCGACCGAATGGTAGGCCTTTGTAAACTGCAAAAATCTGTGATTTGAAAGGTTAACGGAACATGCAAAATTTTGCGGCAAAGTGTCGCGCGGACTTCTGGTACGATACCGTATCAAGTAAATAATTTATTGTATCGCTTGGGGTTATACACATGCGGCTATGCTGGGTGTCGAGGCGCTTGAAACGGCATCGTAGCCGGTTAGTATGAGCTGGTCGCGTTGAGGCGCCGGGGTGCGGGGCGGACACGCGGTCGTTTTGGGAGTGGGAGTAGCAACGTGATAGCACGTATTGTCGCGCTCGCGGCGGTGTTCGCTAGCGTATTCGGCGTTCAAATTGCCATGGCGTCGGAACCTAAAAACTGGCAACTCGGTTTTCAGGAAGCAGTGACGCCGACGATGGAGAAGATCGATGGTTTTCACGATTTCGTGACTATCATCTCGATTGTCATCGCGTTGTTTGTGATGGTTCTCCTGTTGATCGTCATTTTTCGCTTCAATGAGAAGTCGAATCCGACACCGACGACAACAACGCATAATTTGCCGGTGGAAATCGCCTGGACCGTAATTCCAATTTTAATTCTGGTCGTGATGGCGATCCCGTCTTTCAAGCTAATGTACTTTGCCGACAGGGTCGACGATCCGGATATGACGCTGAAGATCATTGGTCACCAATGGTACTGGACCTATGAGTATCCTGACCATGGCAACTTCACCTTCGACGCGAATATGGTCACCGCGGAAGACATCGCAAAGGACATCAGTCTAAAGCGCAATATGGATACGGATGAACGCGTTGTGCTGCCGGTAGGGAAAAAAATTCAGCTACTTATGACCGCGGATGACGTACTCCATAACTGGGCGGTACCCGCTTTTGGTATCAAGCTGGATACGGTGCCGGGCCGGTTAAACGAGACCTGGGTTCAGATCAATAAACCGGGCGTCTATTACGGTTTTTGCTCTGAACTGTGTGGTGTAAACCATGCTTTCATGCCGATTACCGTCGAGGCGGTATTGCCGCAGGCGTTTGAGAAATGGGTTGAACAAGCCCAGAAAAAGTATGCCAAGGTAGATGGCACCCCGCCGCTGGTGGACGTTGCCAAGAACGCCGACTGAGACGCTTAGAGGGAGGGATTCGATATGGCGGCCGGACACGCAGACCCGACTGGTTGGAGACGCTTTGTTTATTCGACCAACCACAAAGACATCGGCACGATGTACCTCTTAATAGCGGTCTTGGCCGCGCTGATAGGTGGCGCGTTCTCGATCTATATGCGCATGGAGCTGATGGAGCCGGGCGTCCAGTACATGACCAACGAGGACGGCAGTCCCGATGGTCACGCTTTTAACGTCTTCGTCACCGCGCATGGCCTAATCATGGTGTTTTTCGTGGTCATGCCCGCGCTGATTGGCGGATTCGGCAACTGGTTTGTCCCACTGATGATCGGTGCGCCGGATATGGCCTTCCCGCGGATGAACAACATCAGTTTCTGGCTTCTCGTTCCGTCATTGTTGCTGCTGTTCTTCTCAGCAATCGTTGGTGGCGGTGCAGGGACGGGCTGGACGGTTTATCCACCCTTATCAAATGTGGATGGACATCCGGGCGCTTCGGTCGACATGGCAATCTTCGCACTGCACTTGGCAGGTGCATCCTCAATTCTGGGTGCGATCAACTTTATCACTACGATTTTCAATATGCGTGCGCCAGGTATGACCCTACACAAGATGCCGCTCTTCGCATGGTCAATCCTGGTGACGGCGTTTCTGCTGCTGCTGTCATTGCCGGTTCTTGGCGGTGCGATTACCATGCTGCTGACTGACCGTAATTTCGGAACGGCCTTCTTCAAGCCGGAAGGTGGCGGTGACCCGGTCCTGTTCCAGCACTTGTTCTGGTTCTTCGGGCATCCCGAAGTCTACATCATGATTTTGCCGGGCTTTGGCATCGTTTCGCACATCATCTCAACCTTCTCGAAAAAACCGATCTTCGGCTATCTCGGTATGGCTTATGCGA